>CAZISU010000382.1:0-6161 GCA_964541935.1 uncultured Planctomycetaceae bacterium
TCGAAGGCTTCCGTGACAAAGCTGCCTCGCGCGGTTTGGACCATCATTCCCGAGCTTTTCAGCAAGCCAGCGGGCGGTTCACCTGTTTGCTATACAAGGCGGAAATCGAGGCCTTGTTGAGAACGCCCGGCTACGGCGGTTTTCAACTGCTTCAACTTAACGATTTCCCCGGCCAACGCGAGGCCCTGGTCGGCATTTTGGATTCCTTCTGGGAATCGAAGGGCATCGTCCGCCCGGCCGCCTTCCGCGAGTTCTGTTGCGAGACGGTGCCGCTTTTGCGATTCGAAAAGTTCGTCTGGACAAACAATGAAACCTTCACAGCCAAGGCCCAAATCGCCCATTTCGGAAGTAAACCGCTCGACGCCGCAAGGTGCCGCTGGTCGATCACTGCCGAGGACGGAAAAACCGTGGCCAAAGGCGCGTTCCCCACTTCCGACATTCCCGCCGGCAAGCTTGCCGACATCGGTCGGATCGTGGTTCCGCTTTCATCGGTTGAAGACGCACGACAACTCGAAGTCCTGCTGGAAATCGATGGCACTCAGTTCCGAAACCGCTGGAATGCCTGGGTTTTTCCCGGTGCAAATGAATCGCCTCCTACGGACGGCGGCGCCCTGATAACCTCGCAACTCGACAAAACGGCGCAAAATGCCCTGGCCGTCGGCAAGGCCGTGTTGCTCATCCCCACGCAAATCGCAAAACCATGGTCGGCGCCGGGCCGCTTCATGCCGACTTTCTGGTCGGCCGGCTGGTTCCCGGCCGGTGGAAACCAAACGCTGGGCATTCTTTGCGACCCCAAACACCCGGCATTGGCCGCTTTCCCCACCGATAACCACAGCGACTGGCAATGGCACGATCTGATTACACATGCAAAAGTTTTTGCGTTAAACGACGTGCCGTCCGATCAATACACGCCGATCATCCGTTCGATCAGCGATTTTCACCAAAACAACCACCTGATACCGCTTTTCGAAACAAGGGTCGGCCGCGGGCGGCTCTTGGCATGTGGCTTCAATCTCAACGGTAATTTGGAACATCGTCCCGCCGCTCGCCAGTTGCTCAAAAGCCTGAGGACGTATGTCGCATCCGACAAATTCCAGCCGAACGCCGCCATGCCGCTCGAATTGCTGAACAAAATGTTCTACGTGCCGCCGCCAGCCAAGACGCTAAAAGCGACCGGTAAGAATGGTGCGATGGGACAGTCTAACCCATCGAAACCGCATGCAATTAAAAATATCGCGTCGGCCGTTCTCGACGTCCAAGCAGCCGTAAACGTGCCGTCCAAAAATCATCCTCATCAGTGGAAGGCAGGCTTCGACCGGGTGAACGTCAAGAAGCCGGGTTTCGACTATCGGCCCCAGGCCAAATTGTGGAAAGACGAGAACGGCTCGGCCTGGGTGGGCAAGACACTGGGCCTGCAAATAAAATGCCCGCTTGGTTTTCATGGCAAATGCTACGTGCACTTCCACGACTGGAACCGGCAACAACGCCGCTTGGTGGGTGAGTTCGAGAGCCAGCGTTTTTCGCTCTCTGGACATGAGGGCGGCGTCTGGACCGTTTTCGATATAATTCGCGAAGACGCACTGGATGGAAAACTGAACCTTTCCACCAAACTCACAAGCGGTCCAAACGTGATGATAACCAGGATCGTTCTGGTCCCAGCCGAGAAATAATCAGGCACCTCCCCGTACAAGAAAAAGCATGTTTTTGGTTCATCCGAGATTAGAGTGCGCGGCCAAAGTAAAGGCCCTTGAGAAAGACTTGAAAACCTCCTCTAGGGCTCAACAAAAAGGGCCCCCCCTACCACCTTCGCCGTCGCATCGCCCCAGGGGCGTATGGCGAGGGCCGATGCGACGGCGGAAGGGGCTAGAGGAAGCTCTATTATACCTTTTTCTTAAAGTCTTTTACGCGGAGTAGTTATGTCTGCGTATGCTACTTCCGGATGAGACGTGTTTTTCTACAGGACGGTTTTTTATTCTCATTCTATCAGGTTATCAATCTTCGCTAGACCAACGCACGGATAATTAAAAGTTACGCCTTAATAATCTGACGGTGAAGAGACCCAACAATCCTGCCAACTCTAACAGTAGCATAATGCTAGTGGGCTCGGGAACTGCGGCCGAGGCGGTCACACCCGCATGCCAGTTGGCGGCCATCAGTGTGGCGTCAACATCATTGACTTTGCCATCGTTGTTAAAGTCACCCATTGCCCAGGTAGCTCCGGACGACGTCAACCAGTTCTCTGCCAGAATTGCAGCATCACCATCGTCGATTTTGCCATCGCCATTGGCATCTCCGCAGATGGGGTCGAACGGAGCGTACGCGCCGTTGGCGTCCCAGCGGATATAATCGATTTCGGCACTGCCATCACCCATGCTAGAACCGTCGCCAAAGCCGAAATAACCGTATCCCATGGAACTCAGCGCGTCTTCGTCCTCGCCGATCAGTACGTCGTCTCGCCAGATCTGGAACTTTCTATCTGTAACGTCGAAGGCTATTCGATAAACGTGGAAGTCCGATTCGTTGTCAATCTCTTCTGCGAGGATATTGACTTCGTTGTCGCCGCCATCACTGGTTGCAATATGATCGGTATCGATGTTGAGCCAAAGACGCTCGGCTCCGTTGTCGATGAAGAAGTGCAAACCCGGCACGTTGCCTTTGCCACCGGTAATTTTAGCTCGAAATTCGACCGTGTAAGAAGAATCAGTACCGACTTGGCTGACCCAAGCGCTGTCGGGGACGCCGCCGCTGGTATAGAACCATTCACCGTCGTCATCGTAGGACATGGTCGAATACGACAAGACGCCACCGGATGCTGCAAAACCGGCATCGCAATTCGGGTGGTCGAACAGTGCCCAATTTGTCTTACCCGCACCGATGTCTTCTACCCAGGGGAGGCCGTTGGCTTCGTAGGTGTGTTCGAACTGTTCCGACACTTTTCCCGGCAGCGGTTGCGGCGGCAATGGCGGCGGCAACGGCGTATTTTCGGTGATGAGGTTACGCAGGGCATCGCCCACGAGTCGCTGTCCTTGTGTGTTGGGGTGCATGCCGTCGACGAGCAAGTCGTCCATGCTTTGGCCCGCGACTTGGTCGTAGGCAAGATACATATTGTATACGTCGACCAGCGGTACCGACTCGGCTGCCGCGATGCTGCGTACCGCCTGATTGTAGTTCACCAATATGGTGTTGAACCCCATCGGATCGTTGGGATCGTAGGGCGCGGAGCCGTATAGTCCCAGTAGCTCGTCGGTCCAGCGCGCGGGATTGGTTGTCATTAAAACCACTTGCGCGCCATCGCTCTTGAGGGTCTGTACAAATGAAGTGATGTTCGAAGTGTATGTCGAAAGGCTGACACGCGACTGGGTCGCCGGCGGGGTCTTCCAAACGTCGACAGCCGCATCGTTGAGACCGAACTGGATCACCACCAGATCGGGGTCGTGAGCGCGGACGTCAGTCTGGAAACGAGCCATGCCCATGGTCGTCGTGTTGCCGCCGATGCCTTTATTGAGGACAGAGCCCGTGATGCCGTAGCGTGGTAGTTCATCGCGGAGCATGTCGCAGTAGACGGTCACACCGTCTTCCGGACGGGGAGCGGTAGTCGAATCGCCGAAGCCAATGACTGTGTGATCGCCCGGTTCCAGCATCCAGGCGGCCTGGGTGCTGGAGGTTGCTAGAAACCCAAACGCACAAGCTAGCAGAAGGAAGGGGAGATGAAAGCGTCTGACACGCCCGCGAGCATTGCTGCTTTTCACATCATTCTTTCTAGGAAACATAATTTTCATGGTGTCGATAACTCCTTTGTCGTGTGAAAAAATGGTTCAGGGGAGTTTCCCCAATTGCTAAACGAAACGTGTGGGATATCTTTTTACGATTATCTTTTGATGTCGGGAAAGTCAAAATGATAATCGAAACTTCCAACTTTGGTTGCGGGTTGTCCGCGTTAGGGTAAAAAGTCTTTTTCTTCCAGGCTCAGACGCACCATGCCCTGCATTGTGGTGACCCAAATCAGGCCCGGCTTGTACTCGAAAATAGTCGGATAAGACTGGCGATATTTGTGTTGAATTCCGCCCGGGGGCACAATATTTGTGGCGATCGGCATTGCTTCCGCCCAGTTTTTGCATTCGTCATCGGAAAAGGCCATGTAAAGCGTGTCGCGACGTCCGGTTCGCTTGGCCGGATCGCGGAACTTGTTCCAAAGTAACATGATCCGACCGCTATCAAGTCGTTTTAAGACTCCCGGCGAGCTACTGGCGAGGATTTGCGAAGGCTGAGGTTTTTGCCACGTGAGGCCTTCGTCGTCAGAATAGGTTTCCCAATAGCGACCCGTGAGTGTTCGTAGTATTTGATAGAGCCGTCCGTCTTTTAGCTGGACTACGGAGCCTTCCATTGTTCCGGCATGGTCTCCGGATCCGCCCACCGATCCGATATCGATGGTGTTGCTGCGTTTCCAGGTGGCGCCTTCATCGTCTGAGACGTAAGTGTGCATTACGTGCCGTCCGGGATTGGGCAGTGCTTGCTCCACAGCGGCCACAATCCGCCCGCTCTTGGTCTGGATTGTGCTCCAGGTGTAGCCGCACCAGCTTTTGCCTTGCAGCAATTGTGGTTTGAGCCATGTTTTACCGCCGTCTAAGCTGCGAACAACGTAGGCTGGCAGCAGGCAGTCGGGCTGGGGGCCGCCTTTAGAGTTGTCCCACTTGAAGCAATATTCGTCCATGTTTATGAAAGTGACAATCAGCGTGCCTTTTTCGGTGCGAACGAACGATCGCTCTTTGGCCATAGTGAACTTGGCGTCTTCGGAGAAAAGCGGACGTTCCTGCCATGTTTTGCCTCCGTCGCTACTGGTCAATGTACTTTTGTCGTCGAGGCCCATAATCCGGCCGTCGGCCAACGTGATAAAGGGGCCGAAATGTTTATGCGGCAGATGTTTGGCCTTGTCGTGGATTTGCTCGCCGTAGATCGACGGTTTAAGCGTGTCTTTCATCTTGGCAATTTGCTTGAGCAACAGGTCGGCCACAATCCGCTGGCCGCGGTCGTTGGGGTGCATGCCGTCTAGGAGCAAATCATCGGTCGAGCAATCTTTTTGCGTGCGGAAGGCTTCGAAAACATCGAGCACGGGCACGCCCTCTTCCTTGCCGATTCGCTTGACCGAAGCGACGTACTTCTTCACTAAAACGTTGAAACCGTCTGCATCTTTGGTGTCGTATGGCGGTTTACCGTACAGGCCGCGAAGTTCGTCTGTCCAGGTCACGGGGTTGGGCGTCATTATAATCACAGACGTGCCGCGACTTTTGAGGGTTTTAATCATCTCGCGAAGGTTTTTTTCGTATTCATCCTGTGCGACGCGAGGTTTGTCGGCCGGCGGGTTCTTCCAGACATCGACGGCCGAATCGTTGAGACCAAACTGAACTATTGCCAGAGTTGGACTGCGACGGAGAACGTCTTGGTCGAAACGTTTTAAGGCGTCACCCGTATTGTTGCCGCCAATACCGGCGTTGATTACCTCGGCCTCGATTCCTATTTTGGGTAATTCCTTGCGAAGAATGTCGGAGTAAACCCTCAGGTCTCCGCGTTGATCGGTGGTCGAATCGCCAAAGGCTACGACAACCAGTTTTGAAGAGCAATTTATGGCCGCCGAGGCTGTGTTCGTTACCCAAAAAGCGAGTGAGGGTAGTAATAAAAGCGTAGCAAATACGGCCGTTCTAAAATTTCGGGCAGGAGGATAAAATCCCATATTTAGGCATCCTTTTTCGTAGGTGTTAGTGTTGTTGAAGGTGGGGTTTTTTACTGGGGATAGAGTGGGTCCGTACCGGTAGCTGGCACATTGCTAATGAGTGATTGCTTTACTTAGAATAGGTGAATAGGTTTGCTAATTATCTGTCGCTGGCGTGTCTGCGTTCTCGGTTTCTCTGACAGCAGGTCGAAAAATAACGGGAATTTTAATATGTTCCGGCTCAAGGGGCTCGCCTTCAGAGAGTCGTTTTAGGCGATTGCCGAGTACAGCGAATATTTCAGTAAACGACAACTCCGATTCCACGCGAGGATATCTGCTGATATCCATGGATGCTTCGACACGATCTTCGTGATTCAAGAAGATCTCCAAATCGTTGGGGACTCGAAGATTTCGTTCGGCAGCAATGTCATCGAGGATGCAGCCGAACAGCCCT
>CAZISU010000383.1:0-6161 GCA_964541935.1 uncultured Planctomycetaceae bacterium
CAGTCGGCGGTGAACAGCGCGCTGCGCGTGGCCGAGAACGCATCGGCCAGCAGCCAGATCGCGGCAACGGTCGTGATCGTGGCTACGCCACCAAGCAGTAACACACGGCCGCGAGGCAGCCGGTATGCGACCAGCAGGCAAACGATAGCAGCCACGCCGGCGGGGATGTAGGTGAACGAAACCAGAAAGGCGGGCAGCATTGCGTAGTAGTACCACGGCGCCGATTCGACAATCCCGTAGGCCAGCAGCATGGGGCTTGCCAAAAGCAGGAACCCCCAAGAGCTGAAGAAGACGGCTTCTTGAAACTTGTGCAGGAAAACTCGCTCGATGCGGGCCGGAGCCGTTAAAAGAAATGTTAAGTCCGACGCGCGGAAGAGAAACCCGTGCAACAACACGGCCGAGGAAAACGTGAGCATTAGCAACAGCCCGGCGAAGAACACGGAGAAGATCGACCGAACCGTGCCATGCAATGCTGCCGTGTCGGGAATCGCGGTTTTCAGGAACCCAAAGGCGTCGACGGCCAGCCAGAACATGCCGCCCCACAGCAGGCTGCTGAGAATCGCCACCAGGGCCAGCCGGAATCGCGACTGCCGCAACGATTGACTAATCAAAGTATGCACAATTCGCCCACGCATCTGCCAAAACGCCCGCGCTTCGTTACGCTGCGAAATAGCCGTCAAACGGCCCGCCGAAGGCGCGGACCGAGCCGCAGCCTCGGCCCCCTCACCGAGCGCATCATGCCATCGTTTTGTTATCCAATACCCATTCATAAAGCATATACTCAAAGTAGGGTGCGTCCGCGACGCACCATGCATTCTATCCTCTATCCTCTATCCTCTATCCTCTATCCTCTATCCTCTATCCTCTGCCTTCTTCCCTCTCTCATAACATGCGGCCGCTCCACCCCACGACTCTCGGTCAGGTCCAAGAAAAATCGCTCCAGCGAAAGCCCGCGGCTTTGCATTTCGCTGGCAACTTCCTCGCGAGTGCCGAAAAAGTTTAGCCGCCCATGGTCGACGATGCCGATGCGGTCGGCGATTTCTTCGGCGATGGGCAGCGTGTGCGTCGACATGAAGACGGTGGTTCCGGCGGCCGCACGCGCTTTGAGCAAGTCCTTGACCATGCGAACGCTGCGGGGGTCGAGCCCCACGGTAGGCTCGTCGACGACTAGCACGCGGGGGCTATGCAGCAAGGCCGATGCCAGGCAAAGCCGTTGACGCATGCCGTGCGAATAGGTTTCGGTCAATGCGTCGATGAACTCGCCAAGCTGAAGGTTGTGGGTTTCACGCTCGATCGCGGCAGCCATTTCACGAGGCGACATCTCTCGCATTTGTGCGACGAATTCGAGAAACTCGCGGCCGGTGAGCTTGCCGTAAGGGACCGGTTCGTCGGGCACGTAGCCCAACAGCCGGGCCACGCGGCGATTATCGGCCGCGATATTGTGTCCACAGACGCAAACCGTGCCCTCGGTGGCGCGCAGCAGCCCCACGATCATTTTAATGGTTGTCGTTTTTCCCGCGCCGTTGGGACCGAGAAAAGCGAACAATTCGCCCGCCGGAATCGAAAGGCTCAAGCGGTCGACGGCCACTTTCTGCCCGTAGGTTCTGGTTACGCTTTCTAGTTCGATCATAGTTATGATAATTTTTGGTGCGTCGCGGACGCACACTACTTGGTTAATTTGAGTGCTTCCTCTTCCGCTAGTCGCAAGAAGGTCATAGTCGAGTTGAGAATGGACATTTCTTGCTTGATTACAACTCCGTCTGGCCGTACCCAAAGCTGGGCACGCGGTTTTGTTTCGGTGCTCAGTTTCTTGCCGGGGTTGTTGTGGTACGTAACCAGCCAGACGGCCATGGCGCGGCCCTCGTGGTGGATGCGGCGCAGACCTTCGACTTTGGCTAGAAGGATTTCGTGCGGGCTGTTGGGGTATTTCAGCGGAGTCAGGACGCTGACGGTCCAGGTTTGGCCTTCGTATAGATTGGGCAGGCAGGTGGTGGGCGAGATCGCGTCGTGTAGTAAGGTGTCGGCGTCGAGCGGGATCTGGGCTTTTAGATCCACGTCGAACGTGTGGACGGTTAGATTCAACTTCGAGCCCGCGGCCACGCCACGCATCGAAATGGTTTGTCCCGAAGGGTGGAAGGAAACCGACGATTCGATCTCACTGAGGCGGTTCGAAGCATCGATCACAAGCGAACTCAGGGCGTCGGTTTGAATGTTCGCGGATGTGCCGCTGTTGTTTCCGGTCGCCGATTGGCTGGCCGGTTTGACGACCATGAAGATGGCTTGCAACCAGCCGGGCGCCATTTCGTTGACGGGCAGGTCGTCGAAATGCACGTGACTGTCGATGCGTGCCCCGCCACCGGCAAGCTGTGTGGTCGAACTGGTAGCCCATCCGACGTCGCGACGGTTCCACTGCAATCGCCATCCAACCGGCGGCTGGCCGCGTCGGGCCTCTAGAATGGATTGGTGCGAGGGCGGGTCACCCAGCAGAAGCGGAGGCAAGACCTTCTCCTTAACCAGCCACCCCATGGTGGATAGCCAAAGCAGAACTACGGCCGTACTGAACCAGCGACTGTACATTGTCGCCCCCCAATCCCAAAAATCACTCCCGCGTTTCAGTATAACGCATTTCGGTGATAATTGGAAAAGGATGAAAAATTATTCTGACGGTTTGGTTTTTTTGCGAGGTTTCGTGTCCTGTGTTCCTGTCATGGGGCGGGATTGGGGTGAATTGTTGCTGGGGGGGAGAGTTGGGTTTGGGGACTTGAGGCTTGAAGGGCACCTGATATTTCTTTGATTGCGATATTACATAGTCCATGACAATACTAACCCGAAGCGCAAGCGAGGGCCCTTGATGTTTTCGTGGCTTTGCGGCCCTCGCTTGCGCTTCGGGTTAGTATTCCACCTAAAAAACAAAATATCAGAACAGCAGCCGAATCGAGCTTGCTTCATTTGGGCAATATGGGCATGATATGCGGCGTATCTTGCATTTTTCCTTGGAGGCTGAAGATGTATACTCGTTGCGAATGTTTAAGGGCGTTTTTATTGACGATTGCCCTCTCGCTTGTTGTCGGTTGTGGGGGGGGCAGTGATGGAGACAAGGACGGCGGGGGGGAGAAATCTTCGGCAGCAGCCCAGAGCGATTCTTCGGATTCGCCCCCATCGGCCGATTCCACACAGCCCAAGGCCGAGCCGAAGGTGGCGATCGAGACCAACTTGGGCACGATCACCGTGCAGTTGAATCCTGAAAAGGCGGGTTTGACCGTGCAAAACTTCTTGCAGTACGTCGACGACAAGCACTACGACGAGACGATCTTCCACGATGTCACGAAAGACTATGCCGTGCTGGGTGGTGGGTATACGAAAGACATGGCCCAAAAACCAGAACCCTCGACCGTCCGCAACGAAGCTCACAACGGTTTGAAAAACGTGCGTGGCACAATCGCCATGGCCCGCAAGCCGGACGTTATCGACAGCGCCACTTGCCAGTTCATGTTTAATCTAGCAGACAACGATTTCCTCGACCACAAAGGCGATTCAACTGCCGCGGACTACGGCTATTGCGTCTTCGGCGAGGTAGTCGACGGCATGGACGTCTTGGATAAGATCGGCGCCCAAGCAGTGAAAGAAGTGTCGGTTCCCGAGGGTGAGCCATTCCCGCGAGTGCCGGTTGAGACGGTGGTGATTCGTTCTATCAGACGGGTGAAATGACGGCTTTTTTGGACGGGATCTACGAAATTTGACGGGATCTTGTCTGGGAAACAGGTCTTTTTGTTTTTGGCTTCTCAAAGGAGTCTTTATAGAGCTTCTTCAGATCATCGAGCAGCATTTTGACCGTGTAGATGCGTCCGGTGGGGCTGTTGAACTTGCCGCCTTTGGGTGTGTTGCTGAGTTGCTTGCCCAGATTTTTTCCGCCGGGGGCGGTCGTCATGTACTGGATCATCTTGTAGCCGCCGGGGCCGATGATTAGGCGTTTGACGGTATCTTTACCTTGTGGCATGCGGCTCATGCGGTCGAGTCGGTCAAAGCCGTCGGGGTACTTGTAAATTTCCGCGGCAAATTTCCTGCCAGCCGGGGTGCGGAGTTCTTTGGCTAGAAAACTGTTGTCGGATAGAACGCGTTTGAGGATATTTTCGCGATCATCTTTGCGGATATTCCAGCCGGTTTTTTTGAGCTTGCCGAACAGCGGTGCAACTTCCGACTCGACGATGATGCCATTGGCTTGGAAACCACGCATCTTCTCGAAATGGAGCTTGACCACCGCTTCAACCTGAGTGAATTTTGGGATAGGTTTTTTAGTTTGAGCAGCCCTGTAAGTTCCCCCGGCCCTTCGGTCGGAGGTGTCTGTAACACTGTGAGTATGGTAGTTAGAACGAATAGTTTTGCCATCGTGTTTGCGGGCGATAAGAGCATTTGTCTATCTCCGACTGGGTGGTTAGAGGGCATGAGTGCCAAAGATCTGCCTGATATTTTAAGTATAGGACACGCCATGCCGCAGGAAAGCTGGGGGATGTCTAGTATATCGGCGGGGTGCGCTGAGGATAATTATGAAAAGCTGGCTAAGCGGCATGTGGGAAACCGAATAAGAGAAGATGGCGAGCATAATTGTGATCACCAATACGGATTCTCGCCGATCTCGAAAAGCTGCCCCGTCCGCCCGATTTTACTGGCTTTCCGGCGTTACCTCTCTTTTCGATGAGTTTTTTACCTGTTGTTGAACTACGGCCTGACTTTTCGTAAGATGGTCGTTTGAGAAGGAAGCACGCCTCGGTAAAGGAGGTACCACGATGTCTAATGGAATGTACTTTGTAAGGGAATGCCCAACGTGTGGTCGTCATTTGTACATCCGGGTAGAGTATCTTGGTAAGAAGGTAGTGTGTCAGCACTGCCACGGGAAATTGGAAGCGCGCGATCCGGCTACTTCCGGCATGGGGTCTTTCGAAACGTCCGAGTCTCTGCTGCGTCGAGCCGATGAATTGCTCGAGTACTCGGCAAATGATGCGATCATACCGCGTCAGCCCTATCCGCGTTGAAATCCCGACATCCAAGTTAATGCGAAGCCAGAATTGTACTCTGTTGACCATTCGGTCGGTTGTTTGTGGGCACTTCGATCTAAAAAATCTGCTGCATGACCGGTAAATCGGTTTTTTTGCCGCTCCAGCAGCAGCGACGGGGAGTGTCTTTTCTCGATTTTGCCTTTCGAGGTCTCCACGCCGATTTGACAATTGCCAACGCCGTTTGTTATGATCGGGGTATATGTTCCTGCCGAGTTACCCCGTCGAATAGGCTGGCCGAATAGGCCGATTGTTGCCTGTCATTTGATTTGGAGTCTGCCCGATGTCTGAGAGTTTTCCGCAAAATCGTTCCCTGCGCGTTGCCCAAACCGGCCTATCTCGCCGCGATCTTTTGAAGAGCGTTTTACCGGCCGCCCTGGCCGTGAGCGGAATGCCGCGATTGGGTATGGGCGACGATAAACAAAAGTTGCCGCCGGTGCGGGTTATCACTCGTGGCCCCAAGCACCATTGGTTTGCCTATTACGATAAGTTGGAATTCGATCCCACGGGCCGTTATTGCCTGGGCATGGAGGTTGATTTCGAGCACCGCTCGCCCACGCCTGACGACGTGATCAAGATCGGCATGGTCGACCTGGAAGACGGCGATAAATGGATCGAGTTGGGCGAGAGTCGTCTGTGGTGCTGGCAGCAGGGCTGCATGTTGCAGTGGCTGCCGGGTTCTAAGACCGAGATCCTTTGGAACGACCGTGACGGCGACGATTTTGTGTGTCGCATTCTCGATGTCAAAAGCGGTAAGAAACGGACGGTGGGGCATCCGATCTATACTATCAGCGCCGACGGCAAGACCGGCTTTGCGCCCGACTTCCGGCGCATTCAATCGATGCGGCCCGGCTACGGTTATCCCGGCCCGCCGGACCCGTATGCCGACGTGCTGGCTCCCAAGGATGCGGGAATTTTCCGCGTCGATTTGCAAAGCGGTAAGCAGGATATGATTGTTTCGTTGGCTGACGTGGCCAAGATTCCTTTCCGGGCTGACATCTCGGATAAGAAGCATTACTTCAACCATCTTCTGGCCAATACCGACGGCACGCGGTTGGAATTTTTGCATCGCTGGGCGCCGCGTGGTAAGTTCGGCCGCACGCGAATGCT
>CAZISU010000384.1:0-6153 GCA_964541935.1 uncultured Planctomycetaceae bacterium
TACTCTTCACATTCATCACCAGCACACTTCTTGTCGTTCTGGTTACACACACACAAAACATCTAATTTATCAAACTTTACCCATAATTTTCTAATCAATTGATACCCTCCAATCTAGCTGTCTTATAGCGCTGTCTATACTTATAAACTCTTGTAGTAAACCATCCCTCTGTCTCTGTAAGGTAACTACATCTAAATTTTTATTATCCACACCAATCAGTTCTGTAATCACATCTATTTTTAATCTCCTCGACAATATCCGCACCCTTGGCCAACTTCCGTGCTGCCTCTTTATCAAACTCAGTTATAAGAATCGTGTTCTTTTCACCCAAAGGCGCGTATCCGTAGACTTCAGTGTCGCCGGTCAGTCGCACTCTCGGCTTGCCCTCGCCGTGATCGGCAATTACCGCTTCGTCTACGGCATATATTGTCCGACTCCAGTCTTCGAGTATCTTCTTTCGTTCTACGGGATCGTCTTTAGTCCTCTGGAAGTCCTCGTGAAACTTTTCCGTGCTAACGATAAACATTTGCGTTGAACGCTGCAGCAGGTTTTGGGCATCGGCCCGTGCAAACTCGACTGCTTCATCCATCCCTCGGTTGTAGACGAACGCGGCGTAGGCTGAGCAGCCTATCACGCCGACAATCAGCAGTACCAAGATCGTCTTGCTGCGAAGCTTCATTCGCTTCAATGGATTCCAAGAATCACTCATACTTTGCATCTCCACTCTCAGTGTTCCGAACAGTACTAATCCCCCCTTGGATTACTCCGCCGAGATTGTTCAATCCCGTTTCCCCACAAGGGAAGCTACGGGGGGATTCCATGAATTTGTTTCGGTAGGGCTAAGAAATAGTAGGTTAATTTTTCTGGAGAGGGGTGTATTTTGGGTGGTTTTTATCAATGCCCTCGGGTTATCATTCGTTAAGTTATTATGTAAGTAAATGATTCTCGGGGGTCTTTTCGCCGCACGCTGTGCACCACATGATATCAGGGGCGTTGGTTATGGCGGATTGCTCACGCAGCATAAATGATCCGCTGGCGGCAATTATTTGCCGATCTAGAAAATAGATTTCTAGCGGCAAGCTGCGACGGGAATTAAAAAAGACACCCCAGCAATGTTTGCGTGCTGGGGCTGTAGCCGTCGTTGCAGAAGTATTTCGATAATGAATATCGTGCAAGGTGCATGTGAGCACGCACCTTGCTTTGCTGAATCAGCAGCCGCTATTTGGGCATCCCGATGCGAATGTTGCGGAAGAGGAACTGGCCGCCCTTGGGAACTTCCGCTTGCAGGCCGATGTAGCCTTTGGGGTCTTCGATGCCGTCGGCTTCCCAGGCGGGCTTACCGTTGATCTCTAGTTTGGCTTTGCTACCGATTACGGTGAGCTTGAACTTGTTCCAGCCCTTCTTAATCAGGCCTTTGCTGACGGCTCCCTCGATGCCGTTGACGTTGCCTTCCTGGCCTCTGAGCATGTTGGCCTGGTATCGCAGCGGCCATGGGCGTTTGGGGCGGGGGACCTTGGTGTAGCGGAAATATATGCCCGAGTCGTAGTCCTTGGGTTTGAGAGCCTTCCAATCGATTTCCAACACGAAATCAGCGTACTGTTTTTCGGTCTGCACGAGGCCGTTGCCGGACTTTATTAGAATGGCCCCGTCGACAACCTCCGCCTCGCAACCGGTCACCGTCCACCCGGTGAGATCCTTGCCGTTAAAAATTTCGATACTCTTATCTGTTTTTTTCGTACTCCCATCCGGCCCGGCCGGCGCGACCGATGGCCGTATCGCGAAAAGGCCCACGACGAAGACGAGGATGCTGAAACGAGTCGCGTTGCGGGTGATTGTGCTCATGGTATTCCTTTTGCATAATTATGGGAGTCGTGCAGTAAAAGTTATATGCCATGATAGCATGGTCTAAGACGATTGCAATACAATATAACGCTGCCCTCGGCCTGTGCGTACCAGCAGCAGGATACCTTCTTCCAGTGAGGCGTTTTTAATTGCCGTTTCGAACTGTTCGATGTTCTTTACCGGCTTGCGGTCAACCTGCAAAATGATTGCTCCGGCCCGCAGACCGACTTGCGCGGCGATGCTCCTGGGATCGAGTTCGGTAATCACAACGCCTGCGGTGCCCTCGTATCCCAGATGCTTGGCAATTTCGTCCGTCAGGTTTGAGACTTCCACGCCCAGCATTTTGCTGCCAAACGACTCCCGCGGGCCGAGACTTCCTCCACCACGTTTGCTTGGTCCACGGCCCATGCTTTGGATATCGTCGGGAAGCGGTTTGACGACTACAGAGAGCGGCAGTTTTTTGCCGTCGCGAATCACGATAATCTTTTGAGTCGAATCCATGGGGCAACGTTCAACGATCGACTGTAGACGTCGCGAACCGTTGGTCGACTGACCGGCAAAAGACACGATCAGGTCGCCCGGCCGACAACCGGCCGCGGCCGCCGGCGAATCGACGAACACTTCGGAGATCAACACGCCCTCTCCATGCCGCAGACCCAATTTTCGCGCCACACTCGCGTCCGGCTCTCCGATGGAAACGCCCAGATAAGCGCGTTGCACCTTGCCATCGGCGAGCAGTTGTTCGACAACCCACTTGGCCGTGTTGCTGGGGATGCTGAATCCGATGCCTTGGTATCCGCCGCTGCGCGATGCAATCGCCGTGTTGATTCCGACCACCTCGCCGTCCAGATTGACCAGCGGCCCGCCCGAATTGCCCGGGTTAATCGCGGCGTCGGTCTGAAGGTAATTCGTCCACTGTCCCTGTCGCAGCGATCTGCCCGTGGCGCTGATGATTCCCGCGCTGACGGTTTGGCCCAGTTGGAATGGGTTGCCCACGGCAATAACCCAATCTCCGATCGCCAACTGCCGCGAGTCGCCCAGTTTGGCGGCCGGCAACTTCTCTTCGGCCTTGATCCGCAGCACGGCCAAATCGGTCTTTTTATCGAATTTTATCTCGGTGACCTTGAAACGTCGGTGGTCGCCCAGTTCGACCGTCACTCGATCGGCGCCGTCAATAACGTGATGGTTGGTAAGAATCACACCCGACGGGTCAATGATTACGCCCGAGCCCATGCCTTGTTCCGGGTGTATGCGCGGGCGGAAAGAATGCAGCCCGGGCTGCCGAGGCCCCAAGCCTTCGAATTCATCTTCAAGAGCACCTTCGAGCGGGGTTCCTTGAAAGGGATTCTGGCCTCCGGAGCGGTCGGAAACACCGTACCCGCGTGGATTGGTCGAAGTACGAATTGTAACAACCGTTGGCAGAACTTTTCCCGAGGCTGCTCGAAACACGCGCGAAAGCGTGTTCGCGTGCTGAATCGCCTTGCCGGTCTCCGCATCGGCGTTTGCCGCATCAGCAGCGGCAAAGCCCGCGTTTGTTACCCATGCGATGCCGGCCATGAAAAACGCCGCTCGGGCCAGATCTCGCCCTATGCGACGTTGGTTTTGAAATTTGCTTTCTCTCATTTTCGCGTCTCCCTACGTCTTTCTGGGCGTTTGTTATCATGCAGAATTGTGGTTGCCCAAATCCTGCTACCTCAAACATAATGACATTATATGATTGTTTCCCCATCGCTTATTTTCTTGCGGTTGAACTTGCGAAGCAAGAGCGATTTTCATCAGTTTCCTACCTCCACCCAGGGAAAACCAACACGTTGCGGCTGCTGTATGTTGATCCGACGTGCGTTGACAAAATAGACCTACACTGATAGCCTTTTATTGTGGAGCAGGGCGGCAATCTGTAACAGGTACTGGTGGGGGTTCTTTTTTGGTGTAATATTTTGCCTGTTTATGGTCAAACCCTCCCAGATTTACAATCCGGGGGGTGAAAACGTATTTTTCTTAGAACCCCCCTCATGTAGGGAAAATTATCGGATGTCGCGTGAGACTCTACCTGACCTTGACCCTGAGATGCTGACACAGCTCGAAAACTGCGAAAACCGCATCGGTTATAAGTTTTCGGATAAATTGTTGCTCCGAGAAGCATTAACCCACGCTTCAGGCGCTGTGCATCGGCTGGTGTCCAACGAGCGGCTGGAGTTCCTCGGCGATTCCATCCTCGGGGCCGTGGTGTGCGATCTTCTCTTCCACCAATATACCGAGTACCTCGAAGGCGATTTAACTAAAATTAAGTCCATCGTGGTTAGTCGCCTGACCTGTGCAAAAATCAGTGAGTCGCTGGGATTACAAGAGTTTCTCATCATCGGCAAGGGCATGACCACTCACCCTTCCGTTCCTGCCTCTCTGCTGGCCGATGTCTTCGAATCGCTGATTGCCGGCGTTTTTCTGGACGGAGGCAAAGACGCAGCTTGGGAATTTGTCACAAAATATGTCGAGCCCGAGATCGAATTGGCCGTCGGCGGCGAGACGGGCGGAAACTATAAGTCGCTTCTGCAGCAGTTGGCCCAACGCGAGCATGGTTCTACGCCCACCTATCAATTGCTCGACGAAAAGGGGCCGGATCACAGCAAGTGTTTCAAGATTTCGGCCAGAATCGCCTCGCAAAGATACCAGCCGGCCTGGGGACGCAACAAAAAAGAAGCCGAACAACGCGCCGCTCGCAACGCCCTGAGTCAACTTAACGACGAAACACCGCCGTATCCGTCCGACTGACCAATGACAAAAACCACGCCCGATGCAATTTCTCTATTTTCCGGCGGCCTAGACAGCACACTGGCCGTTTGCGCACTCAAGCAGCAGGGCTTAAAAATCCATGCGCTGTGGGTGCGTACGATGTTCGAAAGCGGCGACCCAGGAGTCGAGGTGTTGGCCGCAAGCCTGGGCATCGAGCTGACCGTGCAATCGCTCGGCGACGACTATATCGAACTGCTGAAAAAACCGCCACACGGTTTCGGCAGCGCCGTCAACCCGTGTATCGATTGCCGAATCTATATGATGAAAATGGCCAAACGGCTCATGGAAGAACTCGGCGCTCGATTCGTCTTCTCCGGCGAGGTAGTTGGCCAAAGACCCATGAGCCAAAAGCGAGTGGATTTCGATATTGTCGAAAAGGAGTCCGGGCTGACAGGCCGCTTGCTCAGACCGCTCTCGGCCAAACTGGTGGAACCGACCATCGCCGAAAAAGAAGGCTTGGTGGATCGCGAAAAGTTGTTTGCCTTTTCCGGTCGCGGACGCGGACCATTGATCGAATTGGCGGACAAGTACGGAGTTACGGACACACCCACGCCTTCGACCGGCTGTCGTCTTACCGAAAAGTTGTTCGCGCCACGTTTGCGCGATCTGATACAGTTCAAGCCCGCTGCGACCCGCTGGGATTTCGAACTGCTCAATGTCGGTCGGCACATCCGCATCGACGCAAACGCTAAGGTCGTTGTTGGGCGTAACGAACAGGAAAACAACGCTATTCAGGCGTTCGCCACTCGCCGCGACCGCTCGGATCTGGCCCTGGTCGAGCCCGAAAGCTTTTTGGGCCCCGACGCTTTGCTGTTGGGTAAAATCGACCCTCATGGCATAGAACGGGCCGCCGCTTTGGTGGCCGGATATTCGCGACGCGCCAATCCCGAGCTAGAAGAAACGCTGGTCCGCATAACAGATCCCGAAGGCACCCGCACTATATGTGTCGAGCGTCAGTTGACTGGCGCGGCATTCTCGATGATTTGATTTGCTGAAGATGCCAAGAAAATAGAAACGCCCGATCAGCTGTGCCGGGCGTTTCTTTCTCGTCGTATCAAAAAGGTGCAATGAAGCAACTCATTATGACAGTCGCGTGACCGTCAAGGCGAGCTTACTTCTTCTTTTTCTTCTTTGCAACCTTCTTCTTGGCTACTTTCTTCTTGGCCACTTTCTTCTTAGCAACCTTCTTTTTCGCGACCTTCTTCTTGGCAACCTTCTTCTTAGCTACCTTCTTCTTCGCCACTTTCTTCTTGGCAACCTTTTTCTTGGCTACCTTCTTCTTCGCTTTTTTCTTGGCCACCTGTGTGTCCTCCTAACAAATCGTATGGGCGACATCCTTGCCGAAAGTTGGGCTGGGGCCTACCTAGGCAGGTTCATCGCCACTAAAACAAGACATTGAAGATACCGCAGTAATGGTCAACATGATAAAAAAAATGCTGCCGGCGGTTTCCTCTGATCTCCTTAAAACACTAGTGCCGCAAATCGCAATTGAGGGTACACCAAGAGATTGGTTTGCCTAGA
>CAZISU010000385.1:0-6147 GCA_964541935.1 uncultured Planctomycetaceae bacterium
CGTGAGCGCTTATTAGACTGTCATGGAGTCGATAGCGTCGGAGTCTTCCTTGCCGAGGATTTTGTCGACATCCAGCAGCATCAGCAACTGCTCGTCGAGCTTGACCAGCCCGGTGAGATATTCTTGTTCGAGACCGGCAACCGTTGGTGGCGGCGGGGCGATCTGGTCGTTGGCAACACGCAGGACTTCACTGACGGCGTCGACGATGATCCCGATGGTCTTGCCACCGACGTCGATAACCATGATGCGGCTTTCCGATGTGAAGTCGTTGGCCTTCAAGTCGAAACGGATACGCAGGTCGATTACCGGGATAACCGTGCTGCGGAGGTTGATGAGTCCTTTCACGAAGGGCGGCGTTTGCGGAACGCGGGTAATTTCACCCATCAAGATGATTTCGCGAACCTTGACGATTTCTATTCCATAGACTTCGTCACCCAGGTGAAAGCTGACCAACTGCATGGTTCCGACATGTTCGGACGACTGAACTTCTTGATTTTTTGCGGTGGAAGTTGAGGTAGACATTGAAAGTCTCCGGTTATGAGTTAAGTGACGTTAACGGAAAAGTCTCCTGCGACTCGGCTGTGTCCTCCCCGAGTTGATTTTATGCTCGGTAGCCTGGGAGGGGTGTTCTTGCAAAATCTTAGGTTATTTCCTTAGTCTATTCGGGAAATATTGCTGCATGTGTGTTTTCGATCCAAGATCTGTGCGGCAATTAATGCATTTAATCCTTAAAATCCAGATAACTTGAATGATGGCCGGGGCAGCGGCAGACGATGCCACCACCCCGGCCAAAGGGAGAGTAAGGTTTTATATTCTTTCGATGCATGGCCACGGCGGCCGGAACACCATTTGTAATTATCTTCTCAGACCGATATGCCAGACTAGGCTGTCGTGAAGCGGCCGACCAGATCGCGAAGCGCTCCGGCCTGGGCTCCGAGTTCTTCGCTGCTGGAAGCCATTTCCTCGCTTCCAGCGGCCGATTGTTCGGTGACTTCGGCGATGCTGGTGATGGCAGTCGAAACCTCTTTGGCGTTGGACGCTTGTTCGACGGTTGCCGTGGCGATTTCAGAGATCTTGGCGGCCGTGGATTCCACGCCGTCAATGATCTTTTTAAGCGACTCACCGGTCATCTCGCTCAGTTGAGCTCCTTCTTGAACGCGGTCGCTCGATTCCTTGATCAGTGAGGTAATTTCACCGGCCGCCTGGTTCGAGCGTTCGGCCAGTTTACGGACCTCGTCGGCCACGACGGCGAATCCCATGCCGTGCTCGCCGGCACGGGCCGCCTCAATGGCCGCGTTCAATGCCAAGAGATTTGTCTGGCTGGCGATTTCGGAAATCACTTGGATTATCTCCGCGATCTGCTCCGAGCTGGTTCGAATCAGTTCCATGGCCTCGACCGACTTCTGCACGGCCGACCCGCCTTCTTCGGCCAGGCGGTTGGTTTCGCGAGCAACCTTGTCGGCTTCAGTAGCGTTATCGTTGACGGCATTGATTGATTGCGTGAGTTCCTCGACCGAAGCGCTCATCTCTTCGACACTGGAGCTTTGGGTTTGTGCTCCGCTGGCCAAGGTCTGCGAGCTTTCGGCGATGACGCGCGACCCCTCGTTGAACTGAGCGGCACTTTCTGTTACCTGTCCGATGACTCCCGATAGATCCTTGAGCATCTGCTTGATGCCACCGGCCAACTCGTCGATGGCCTCGTTGCCTTCGACGGTAACCTTCGCGGTTAGATCGCCATCAGCAGCTTTGCGAACGACCTCGAGCAGGCTGTCGACCTTGCCTCGCAGTATTTCAGCCTTGCGACGCTCTTCTTCGGCCTGTTGGCGCTCGAGTTCGGCTTGTTCTTCTTGGCGTTTTTGCTCGGCCTCGGCTGCTTCACGTTCGCGTAGCGACTCTTCCTCTTGACGCTGACGGTCTGCCTCGGCCTGCTGTCGTTCGGCTTCCGCACGCTCTTCTCGGGCCTGTTTTTCACGCTCGGCAGCCTCCTCGATGTCATCGAAGGCTTTCTTCGTGGCATTGATGGATTGGTTGATGGCGTTTGCCATTTGGCCCATTTCTTCCTTAGTATGCACGTCGCATTTTTGGCTGAAGTCCTGGTTCGACAATGCGGTGATACTGGATACGCACTTGCGTACCGGACCGACGATTACGCGAGTGATTACAAATGCCAGGAAGATGCCTATCACCGTACCCGAGATGGCTAGTACGATCATCATGAACTGGCTGTTACTCACCGTAGCAGACATCTCTACATCGACTTCCCCAAGCAATTTATCGACGTTACTGACTGTTGCGTCGGCTTCGGCGATCATAACTTCAGTCGACTCGCGTGTTTGTAGCACGGCTCCGTAATATGCTTCGCCAGTTGTAGAGTATTGTTGCAGACTTTTCTGGATTTCTGCGGCCACGGAGCTGAGTTTAGTGTTGTCCTTAACAAGTTCAGCCCACTGTTTTGCGCCCTGTTGGGTTTTGGCGAGTTGTTTCTGGTATCCTTCCCACTGAGCATCGGCCTTTGTGACCATAAGATACACGGCCGTAACCCGCAAGAGCAGGAAGGGTTGGATGACGTCTTCGCCGAGTTGATGGTCTATCGAGGCCCATTTGGCGAGTTGTTTTACATCCTTGGCCTTTGCGGCGGCCTTACGAGCGGGAAGAATTACACCACCCATGGCCTGGTTGATGCTTCCGGTGATCTGCCATCCAATCTTTGCCCAGTCATCGAAGGCCTTGTCTTGCGTGCGGCGTGCGCCCACAACTTGCTCAAACGCTTTCCCGTAACCTTGAGCGTTGTTCAACGAGGATTCAACCAACTCTGCCTGCCCGCCGCTAATGTGCGCCGATTGGCCCAATTGCTCTAGGGTTTCGATGGTGGTTTTATTAGATTCTACCCATTTGTCAGAGCTGTCTTTTGTGTCATTACCGGAGGTTGCGAAACCACGGATAATGAAATTTTTCTCCTGTCCACGCGATTCCAGTAAGGACTTGACACTTTTGTTTGCCAGAGTTTCGACGTCTACCGAGTTCTCGACATTCCTCAAGCTGCTCCATCCGTAGCAACCCAGCACCAGGGCGATCAACACGATAGCACCGAAACCCAATGACAACTTGGTGCTGATTTTCGAATTCCAAAATAACGAAAGCGACATTTCTGTTCTCCTATAAATGGGACAATAAAAAAAGGCACAATCAGAACGCTCTCCGTATTGTGGAGATGATGTTCTGATTGTGCCTTCAATAAACAGGCCCGGGGTGTCCTGTTCCTAAAGCATAATCCACGCCGACGGACATTTTGTCCACGCGTGTCACTCGTGTCATGGCCGGCTACGTCCTAAACGAAAGCCAGTCATGTCTTCAACGAAGCATAGCCTAAGAAATGGTTGAGCAAGCAGGAATTTCAGTATTTTTGTGCAAAACATTTTGCAAACGCAAGCGTAACTCAGCCAGTTCTTTGCTTTTGAACTTGTTCTTTGTTCTTTCGATCACCCCGATAGCATCTTCGATTGCCTCGTACATAGTGCTGCGCTGCAGACCGAGCACAAGATGGAAGAGGTCGTCGTGGTTGATATGAGGGGATAACGACGCCCTGAGATTCTGGATTTCTCGTAAAGAGGTTACCAATGTTGGCACAATCAAACCAAGCGAAGCGTTGATCGTCTTAACGGAAACATGCGCGTCCGCATCCGAGATGGTGTCGCCGATTCTACTCAGTTCTGTGACGCAATTCTCAAGCTGTTCGCGGACCCGGGAAACTGCCCAATCTAGATGCTCCGCAGGATCGCTTTTATCTTGAGCAGGTAACTCTCGATATACAATCAGCAGACAGGGTTGTCCATCAAGGTCGATCAGGTTAACCGAGAGTCTCGTGAGGCAGGATTTGCCTTCCTTGGTGCGGATATGAAAACCCGCATTTCGCAAGGGGCCGCTGTTCTGGTTGATTAGCCGTATGAGTTTTCGGCGGTCGTCTGGTCGATACCAAAAATCTACTTCTCTGGCCGTTCGTCCGATGACTTCGTCACGATCATAACCGGTCATGTCGAGAAAGCTGCGGTTGACCTCGATGAAGCGGCCTTCGACGAGTGTACTGATACTCATTGCATCGGGGCTGGCGTCGAAGGCTTGGAAAATCCACTCTTGCCTATCGAGAGGCTTGGATATGCAGGTGCATGACCCCGAAGCCTCGGTATCGTCCATGCGTAGACGGCTTGGTCCCTGCTTTTCTTTGTCTACTACGGTCATCAAATGGTTACCTCAAAGGATCCCAATTATGCCTAAGTGGACAAAATCGTAGCACGTCGAATTTACATACATATACACTTTCGGGTGGGCGTGTTAGATTTTAGTTAGAGATTATCTAGGTTTAATTGCGGTTTGTATGAGTTGGCACGACGCACATGAACCAAGGATACTAGTTGTACAACCCCATTTGCGTGGTTGCGATATCTCTGATTCAACCGTTTGACTTTGTGTGATTTGCCGCTTTTACGGCAGGTCCCCAATCTTTATGCCCGCTCGACATCACACTTTTTGTCGACCATGACAACCGATGTGATGATCTGGCGCTCGTGCAGCGACCAGTATTTACGCAAGAGGCGGTCCTTTTCCTCTTCGGTTACCAGCGCGAAGCCGTGTTTGGCGTAAAAATCGATGGCCCAGGTGGCTGCCTTCCAGGTTCCGATCATGATGGGGCGGTCGCTGAGCGTTAGCAGGCGTTGCAGGAGTCGGCCGCCGATGCCCTTGCCTCTGGCCGCCGTGCGCACGTAGGCGTGACGGATGAGTGTGACGTCCTTGACGTCTTGGATGCCCATCACGCCGATAAGCTCGGCCTGTTCTACGAAGCCCCAAAACGCAATGCCGGCTTCGAGTTCACCGCGAAGATATTCCATGGGCATGTATGGCTCGTGCCAGCGGTCTGCGGGGATCGTATCACGGTAGGCCTCGGCCGCATCGTTGATGATTGCATAAATGTTTTCTATATCTGCTTTATCACAACGTCGTATCATCACTCGTTCACTCTCTCTCAACTAGAAACGCGTTAAGCTGCTTGCGCATGGGGATGCCCGCCTGGCCTCCGCGTCGGGTTGCCTTCAAAGACGCGGCTGCCGAAGCGAATCGCACCCGCTCGGCCAGCCCCATGCCCTCGACCAGGGCCACGCAATAGGCACCGTGAAAAACGTCGCCGCAGCCGGTCGTGTCGATGACTTTGACCTCGAACGCGGGGCAGTGGACCGCGCCGCGTTCGGCAATATCTGCATCGATATACCAGCAGCCCGCCGAGCCGCATGTGACAACCACCGCCGAGCGATTAAACCCGCCGCTGACACCTTCTTCCCACAATTGTCCGGCCGCTTGCTCCACATCGTCCAGGCCGGTCCATTCTTGTGCAAAATGCCGTGGCACGACAAGGTGGTCGACCAGCGGCAAGACTTCGGCCAACTTGACCCGTCCGCCCGGTGTCGGCGTCGGCACCACCCGTTCAATGTCGCCAACCACTGCGATGCCCGCCGCACGCGCGATTTTGGCGGCCCGCAGCGTGCCGTCCAAGCCGTGGTGGTCGACCAACAGCACGTCGGTCGAGCGGATTACATCCTCGCTGGGAAATAGTGGGTCGGCACCCACTCGCCCTTCGACATGTGCAAAAATAGTCCGCGACTTGGTCGACGCGTCCACGATAATCGTCGCATGGCAAACGCCAGCGTCGGGGCGGCCGACACAATGGGTCAGATCCACCCCTTCGCGCTCGAAGCAATCGGCCACCGTCCGCGACAGTTCGTCGCCATCGGCCGTGCAATCGCCCAACATGCCGATATATCCGGCCCATCGCCCCAGTCTGGCAACAGTCACCAGTGCCGTGCCCGTCTGCCCGCCACACTGCCGCTCGCGGCGACAAACTCGCGTCTTCTCATCCGGCTGGGGAAAATTCTCAACGTAAAGAATGTCGTCGACGGCCACCGCGCCCATGCCGAGGACGTCATACCTTTTCTTTATGCCGTCGGCTTGCATCGTAACCTACTTGACTGCTTGATGTTGAATCGCGGGGACAAGCCCCGCCGCTAACCTTATGGTGAGTTGCGCGGACGCACCCTACGAGACCGAAAACGCATCGCGCACAGCGTCAATAACCTCACTCACGGCCACGTTGGCCTGATC
>CAZISU010000386.1:0-6146 GCA_964541935.1 uncultured Planctomycetaceae bacterium
CGCCTTTGACGAGGATGCCGCGTCGCGCGGCGCGATACAGCCCGCAAACGATGGTAACCGGCGTGGAAATCACCAGCGCACACGGGCAGGCGATTACCAGCAGAACCAGGGCGCGGCGGAACCATTCGCCCGCCGAGACACTCGCCGCCCAACTCCAACCCCAATAGCCCAACAGCGGCGGACAAAACGCCAGCAACACGGCCAGAACGATAACCAGCGGCGTGTAACGCGCGGCAAACCGCTCGACGAAGCGTTCGGTGGGCGAGCGGGCGGCCTGGGCTTGCGCGACCATGTGTGCGATACGAGACAAAGTGCTCGACTCGGCCGTGCGGGTTGCTTGAATCCACAACGTGCCTTCGCCGTTGAGCGAGCCGGCGAAGACCTCGCTGTCGGTTTCTTTTTCGACCGGAATGCTCTCGCCCGTAATGGCGGCCTGGTTCAATGACGAGGCGCCCTCGATAACCGTGCCGTCGATGGGGACCATCTCGCCCGGCCGCAATAGAACGATGTCGCCGATGGCCAATTCGACGGGATCGACATCTTGCACGTGGGAGGCGTCGAGACTTAGCTGGGCACTGGCTGACAAGCGGCCAGTGGCACCCTTTTCCGAACACGTTTGCAGGCGATGTGCAAGCGTGGGGGCCAGTTCTACCAGTGACTGTACGGCCCGTCGGGCGCGATCCATGCTGAATGCTTCGAGCCACAGCGAAACGCTGAAGAGAAACATGGCCGTAGCCGCTTCAAAGTATTCGCCGATCCCGAACGCACCGATGGCAGCAATGCTCATCAGCACGTTCATGTCGAACTTCAAATAGCGGATCGATCGCCATGCGGCGCGGACCACGGGAATTCCACATGCCACGGCCGAAGCTACTAGCACGGCCACAACCGGGGCGGTGGTTCCGCCGAAAATTGCCCAAAGCACGGTGCCCAGAATGAGCAGCAGGCCGCCGACCGTTGTGGTGACTCGCCAGCGTGGTCTGGCCGATTCGTGTCCTGCCCCGACTTTACATGCACAACACTCTTCTTCGCCGTCACCTACGGATCGCAGTTCCTCGGGGGGGATAACCTCGAATCCAGCATCTTTGATGGCCCCGCTGATGGCGGCTGCATCGAGACGGTGGGGGCAGTATTCCACCCGAACGCTGCTGGCCACGTAATCGGCCGTCACAGCAGCGATTCCGGCCAAGCCTGCTAGAGCCTTGCGGATGATTGCCAACTCATGCTGGCAATGCAAGCTGGGAACGCGAAAGATCTCAGTTATGGGTTGGCAATCGCACATAAACGATTTGTTGCAGTTAATTCTGTCAAAATTGGCATATACCCAAATAGTAAAGCGTGTCGGCCATTGGTCAATGGCGAAGCTCTTCTTTACTGTACGTTTACGATTGCATCATTGATCTTTACGGAGAGGGATAGCACTAATTTCAGATTTACGCCATATTGGTGGCCTGGATTAGAAATATTTTAGCCTTGTAGGCCGGGTCGTGACCCGGCGTCCATTATTGGAAGAATATTCGATGAAAACGCGTTCAACAACAATTCTGACCGTCCGCCATCAGGGCGTAGTCGCCATGGGGGGTGATGGTCAGGTGACCGTGGGCAGTTCGGTCATGAAGGGCGACGCCACGAAGATCCGCAGCCTGATGGACGGTAAGGTGCTGGTGGGTTTTGCGGGCGCGACGGCCGATGCCTTCTCGCTGCTGGAACGGTTCGAGACCAAGTTGAAGGACTATCCGCAAAACGTTCCACGCGCCGCCATTGAACTGGCCAAGGAGTGGCGAACGGATCGGGCCTTGCGGCGTTTGGAAGCCTTGATGGCGATTGTCGATGAAGAAAATACTTTGCTCCTAACCGGCAACGGCGACGTGATTCAACCGACCGACGACGTGTTGGGGATTGGCTCGGGCGGAAACTACGCGGTGGCTGCTGCCCGTGGGCTGCTGGCCCATTCCACGCTGAGTGCCGAAGAGATCGTGCAAAGTTCATTGGAGATCGCCGCGGGCATCGACATTTATACAAACTCGAACATTGTGGTGGAGAAATTGTCGTGCGAGAGCTAACACCCCGGCAGATTGTCGAAGAACTGGAACGACACATTGTAGCGCAAGACGACGCGAAACGCGCGGTGGCGATTGCCATCCGTAACCGTTGGCGGCGGCAACAGTTGCCCGACGAAATGCGTCAAGAAGTGGCGCCGAAGAACATTCTCATGATTGGCCCCACGGGTGTAGGCAAGACGGAAATCGCCCGCCGGTTGGCTAAATTGACGGGCGCGCCGTTTATCAAGGTCGAGGCCACCAAGTACACCGAGGTCGGCTACTACGGCCGCGACGTGGAGAGCATGGTCCGCGAGTTGGTCGAAAACGCCATCGGCCTGGTACGCGAACAGGAGATGGAAAACGTCAAGGAAGAGGCCCAGCGAATGGTCGACGAGCGTCTTTTGGACATGCTCCTGCCAGCGCCGCCGGCCTTCGACGCTTCGCCCGACAGTCCCGATTCGGCCGACCGTTTTAAGCGTAACCGCGAGAAAATGAAGGCCATGCTGGTGAACGGCGAGCTAGAGCAGCGCAAGGTCGAGATCAATACCGAACAAAAGCCTGTGCCCATGATGCTGACCGGCATTGGGGCCGAGCAGATGGACCTCGATTTGCAGGGAATGTTCGAGAAAATCATGCCCAAGACATCGACGCGACGTTCGATGACCGTGGCCGAAGCACGCAAGGTTCTGTTTGAACAGGAATGCGACGCGCTTGTTAATCAGGATAAAATCAATCTGGCGGCCATCGAATTGGCCGAAAACACGGGCCTGATTTTTGTGGACGAGTTGGACAAGGTAGTGGCCGGCGATTCCAGTCACGGGGCCGATGTCTCGCGGCAGGGCGTGCAACGCGACCTGTTGCCGATCGTCGAAGGCACGACCATCCAAACCCGCTACGGCTATGTGAAAACCGACCACATTCTGTTCGTTGCCGCCGGGGCCTTCCACCGCAACAAGCCCAGCGATCTGATGCCGGAGTTGCAAGGACGGTTTCCGATCCGCGTGGAATTGAAGGATCTTACCAAAGAAGACTTCATTCGCATTCTGACCGAACCGAAGGGCGCGCTGACGAAGCAGTACATGGCCTTGCTCGAAACCGAGGGCGTGAAGTTGGTTTTCGAGCCCGACGCCGTCGAAGCCCTGGCCGATTTTGCTTTTACGGTCAATCGCACGATGCAGAATATTGGCGCCAGGCGGTTGTATACGATCCTTGAACGCCTGCTCGAGGATATTAGCTTCGAAGCCCCGGATATGAAGATGGGCAAGATCACGATCAATGCCGCTTATGTCAAAGAACGCTTGGCCGACGTTGCCGACGACGAGGATCTGAGCAAGTTTATTCTTTGATGGAATCCCCGCTGGTTTGTAGTAATTACCGCTCGTATTTTCTGCTATGCGTATTGAAGTAGCCTTGTGCAGAGTGTAGCAAGAGTCTTTCCAAGGCTTTTATGTGCAAGCAGTGGGGGCAATCGGGTGACAGCGTCGGACCGTAGTATTGTTGATCCGGGATCAATAGCTCGACTGATTGGCTACTTGAGCAGTTGTATGTTGGCCGCTGCTATTGGCTCGCAGCTAGATAATGTATGGTCGCGATACTGGCTGATTTTTGGCACACTCGGCTTGGTGTCGGCCATTGGACTATATGTTCTTAGCCAAGCGAGAGCTCGCGCTGAAGAAATGAATAGAAGAATAAAGGCATCGCTTCAAATAGAAAAGAATGTAAACAAGATCGTGGATATTGAAGAATCTTTCGATGCGATCATCTCTGCCGTACGATATATTCAGTTAGACATCGCGGAAATGGGAAATCATCCTCTTGGGGCCGGCGCTGAAACGAGGATGGCAATGCTAAAACCGGTCACTATAACGCCTGTAGGTGAGTTGCCAGGGCTTGAGAGCGAGTCATTTGTGGGCACATTGCGGAATATTTCGAGCCGCGGCTTCAGTCTGGCCCACGATCATTTTTTGGAGCGGGGGTATGTGCTTTTGCTGTTCGCGTTCGAAAACCATAAGCCTATTCAGTTGATTGCAGATATCCTTTGGTGCGAACACCAGTCCGGCGGGCAGTACTTCAGTGGCGGGAAGTTCTTGGAACTGGTCAGTTCTGACGAAACCGGCTCGCTAAAGCCGGATTATGCTCAAGCACACGGGTCCTAAGCTTTCGGGCTGCCCCAATAAGCAAAGCCGTGGCAGTCTAGGCAGGCTTTTCCGGTTAGGCGAACCCTCCGCGTGCAAAATATTCCGTTTAGGGAATATGTACGTCAAGTTCGGAATAAAACAGTTCCGATGATTATCCCAGATCTACCGGCCGTTCTGACGACAGAGGGGTATGCAGCTTCAACCGGTGGACCTTTTGTCAGTTGTAAACAATTCAAGAGATAAGCTCATCCTTTTGCATCTTTTGGGGGGAATCCAAGATGTCAACGAAGTTGTCAAGCTGGTCCACTGCGATGCTTCTTACCGCAATGCTATTAGGCGTTGCCCCTGAAGCGTCCGCCGATAATCCCGGGCGAATGACGGTGGTCAATCGTCATCGCGTTCAGGCGATGGTAAACGTTGCCGAAACAGATGGCTGGGTGACCGCACAAGAGCGTCAGTCAATTCTCACATCCGCTCGAAACTCCTTTTCCGATTCCGACTACGCGGGTTTGGAAACTCGACTGGCCATGCAGGCGCCAGCCCTGGCTTCCCGCCAAAATACTGTCGGCATGGGCGACGCCAATATGATGGCCATGATGACCCAACCGCCGGCCAAGTCGTCGCGGCCCATCGAGTTTGCGTCGTTTGGCGACGGCAGCGAAGTCATGACGGTCAAAGAGGATGGCACGCCGGTCGATACCGGATGTGACGGTTCCTGGGCGACGCCCGACTTTTGCGATGCGGATGTCGGCTGGTGCGGCAACTGCTGGGACAACGTCAGCTTTATCACCGGCGTAGATGCCTTCAAAGGCCCCATGGACCTCGACAACCGCAACGGAAACTTCGGCGTACGCTACGGCGTCAACGCCGCCTTCCCACTGCTGGAGCTGAAGAATATTGGTATTCAGATCGGGACCATGGGTGTCACGTCCAACTTCCACGGAACTCAGTTCACCGGCTCCAAGGCCCGCACGCAGAACTTCACCACGGTGGGCTTCTTCCAGCGGTATCCGAACCTGGCGCCGAGAATGAGTTGGGGAATGGCCTACGATTGGCTGACGGACGATTACTACTCGAACATCAAGCTAGGGCAATGGCGGCTGAAATTTGCCTACGATATTACGTGCGACAGCCAGATCGGGGTGTGGACTTGCATTACCGACCATGGCGACGACATCTACATTAGTAACGTGCTCGAGAATTTCCGCCCCATCACGCAGGTCAACGCTTACTATCGCCGCTACTTCGATACGGGCATGACCTCGACGTTCTGGCTCGGTGGCGCCGAGGAACCGGGAAGCTTTGTGCTGGGTGCTCATAGCAGCGTGCCGGTTTCGCAGCGTGCGTCGCTCTACGGCAAGTTCCAATATATCGTGCCGGGCTCAAGCGGCGCGGCCGGACAGGATGAGGAAATGTGGAACATGTCGGTCGGACTCACGATCACGCTTGGCCCTTGTGGCAACGGCGGTCGTCCGGGTCTGTTCAAGCCATTCTTCGACGTGGCCGACAACGGTATCTTCGCGGTACGGCGACAGTAAACCGTCGGAGATGAATCCGTTTCAATACATACCGACCGCCGGGTAATCTCGGCGGTCGGTTTTATGCGCAGGATGCACACCCAACATCATCATGCGGAGCGTGATGAGTACACACCTGTTACACCCCGTGGTCAATTGGAAGCGGATTTGGTATACTATCAAGTTTGTTGCAATTGTTATAGTTATGTTTTTTGATGGAGAAGGTGGATGCCCCGTTTGGGATCCGGATACGGACTATTTTTCAGGGAGTTTCTGCGCAACTTCCACACGACGGGGGCCGTTTTGCCAAGTGGTCCTTGGTTGAGCAGCGCTTTGGCTCGCTACGTGGGCGAGGGCAACGCGCCGATGCGGGTTCTAGAGGTTGGACCGGGGACCGGAGCCGTCACGCGCCACATCGTGCCACGGTTGGCCCAGAAAGATCATCTGGA
>CAZISU010000387.1:0-6142 GCA_964541935.1 uncultured Planctomycetaceae bacterium
ATGCTATGCGACCTGTACCTCTCCACCCCGTGCGTGACCTGTTACGACAACGAAGGCGACGACGGCAGCTGCGACGACGAGGGGCGGACCGATGACAATTCCCAGGCCGACGATCAAGCGGCGGGCGATGATCGCCCTGGAGGTGACCGCAGCGCCAAGGATGCCGGCCAGCGGACATTCACTCAGGAGGAACTCAATAAGTTCATGGCGGACGACCGCCGCAAGCATCTGAAGAAGTACGAGACGCTGGAAACCTCGTACCAGCAACTCTTGGAAAACCAAAGCCTCAGCAAGGAAGATCGCAACAAGTTGGAAGAATCGCTGGAAAACCTTCGAGCACAGTATCGCACCAAGGAACAGCAGGCGGCACACGAACGGAAGCAACTCGAAGAGGAATTCACCGTGCGGCTGGAAGACGTTCAGCAACGGGCCGAGCTATGGCAACAACGTTACACCGACTCGACCATCGAGCGATCCTTGCAAGACGCCGCCATTGCGCACGAATCTTTCAGCCCTTCGCAGATCGTTACGCTGTTGAAACCGCAGACCAAAATGGTCGAGAAAACGGATGAGAAGGGCCACGGGCGTGGTGAGTTCGCCCCCATGGTCGACTTCCCCGACAAAGACCCCGACACGGGCGAGCCGATCATGACCCAGAGAACGTCGGAAGAGGCAGTCAAACGCATGAAGGAACTACCGGAACTGTACGGCAACCTCTTCAAGTCCGGCGTCGTCAGCGGTATCGGCGGCAACTCGGCTACCGGTGGCCTTGCGCCGGGCGCCAACGGCCAGATCGACGTGCGGAAACTGTCGCCCACGCAGTACCGCGAAATCCGCGAGAAGAACCCTGAGCTTCTCGGATTGAAACCGAAGCGGGGTCGTTGAACTTTTCTACATCAGGGGTTTTGTCAGTCCCACCTTTCGCGACGTTCAGTCGCAGTACCCCAACGGAGATCTTTCCTATAATGATAAATTCTCTCTACCTATCCGAAGCCGTCTCGACCTGCTATGCCAACGACAACGACGCCTATGTGCCCGAGCGGTGGGCGCAAGAGGGCTTGGCCATTCTCGATGAGAACATGGTGGCCGCCTCAATGGTCCACCGCGACTTCGAGGACGAAGTCCGCGAGTTCGGCGACGTGGTCAACACGCGGCAGCCGGCCAGTTTCAAGATCCGCCGCAAGACGGATGACGACGATGTCGAGACGCAAGACGCCCGCTCGACCAACGTGCAGGTCCCGCTCGACCAGCACATCTACAACTCGTTTGTGATCAAGGACGGCGAGGCCAGCAAGTCTTTCCAGGAGCTGGTGTCAATCTACTTGCTGCCAGCCATGCAGGTCATCGCCCGCGGCGTCGATCGGGCCGTCTTGGGCCAGGTTCACAAGTTTTTGGCCGGCCCCGCCGGTCGTGTTGGTCGGCTATTGAACCTCGACGAGACCAATTCGAAGGACTACCTGCTCGAAGCCCGCAAGGTGCTCAACGACAACAAGGCCCCGGTCACCGGCCGGAACCTGGTGCTCGGCTCGGCCAGCGAGACGGCGCTGTTGAAGAACGAGCTGTTCATTGCGGCCGACCAACGTGGCGACGGCGGAACGGCATTGGAAGATGCCCGGCTAGGCCGCATCCTCGGCTTCGACACCTGGATGGACCAGAACGTCAACGATATTGCCGAAGGCTCATCCGATGCAGCAACCGGCACCGTTACCAATGCCGCGGGCATCGGCGCCAGCGGCTCACAGGCGGTGAGCATCACCGGTTACGAGGCGCAAGCCGGTGAGTACGCCGTTGTGGCCGGAAACGACCAGCCCACCTACGTTACAGCGGCCACCGTTGCCGCGGGCGACACCACTGCCGTGACGCTCCACGAGGCCAATAAGTTCGCCACCGAGGCCGGCGCGGCCATCACCGTGTACAAGGCCCAGAGCGTTAAGGGTGCCTACCCAGTTAACTACACCAAGGGCATCACGATCGACGGCTTCACCCAGCCGCTTCAAATCGGCCAACTTGTTTCCTTCGGCACCGGTGGCAGCCGCCATACCTATACGGTGATCGAGTCCGAAACGTCCGGCGCTGATCGGGTCATCTGGCTCGACCGCCCGTTGGCAACCGCCCTGGCCGACAACGATCTGGCCTTTCCCGGCCCGGCCGGCGCTATGAACCTGGCTCTGCACCGTGACGCGTTGGCCCTGGTCACTCGACCGCTGGCCCTTCCCAACCAGTCGATGGGCGTGATGGCCGCCGTGGCGTCCTACAACGACATCGCCATGCGGATAACGATGCAATACAACAGCATCAAGCAGGGCACGGTTGTCAACATGGACATTCTGGCCGGTGTCGCCGTCCTCGACCCGGACCTGGCCGTGGTGCTCCAGGGCTAATCGCCCACGCGTCTTTTGGGGATTGCCCGGTACGGCTTTTTCGTGCCGGGCAACCCTCTCTTCTTACCTCCAACGCCATCGAGGAACGCACCGTGGACAACTTCATGGACCTGATGTGGGTACTAAAACAGTTCGGGCCGCTGTTGATTGCCGTGATTTTCTTCCTGTGGCGGGATTACCGCCGCGAAGATCGGCTGGTTACGCGGATCGAGACCCTCGAAGACCAGCAGCAAGATATTTTGCTGCCACTGGTAGAAAAGTGTTCGACAGTGATTGCCCAGAACACGGTCGTCATGGGACGACTGGAAAGGGCTTTGGACAGGTAAGCACCGATGTATCCGGCCGACCGCACACTCAACCGCATGATCCAGCAGACCCTGTACTCGCTCAAACGGCAGTACGGGGGCACGCTGAGCGTCTATCGTCTCAATGATGCCGAGACCGACGTGCGCACTGGTCGCAAGACGATCGACAAAGACGTCTTCGTGGTCCGGCGGGCCATCGTCTTGCCGGTCAAGGTCAGCCGAGAGGTGCTCCAAAGCATCTCGCAGATCTCGGCCAACAAGGCGTTCGTTTACGGCGGCAGCTTTGATAGCGGCTTGCGGAAGTTTATCATCGACGCCCGTGACTTGCCCGCGGGTTTTGAATTCACCAACGACGACTGGCTGGTTTACAACGGCCGTCGCTACGAGATCAAGGCCATTTGGGAATTCAAGTTCGGTGCCGCTTGGATCGTCGTCGGCAAGGAACTGATGGGCCGCACTGCCGAGCAGGTCCATCTGGTTGTGGCCGATAGCCTCTTGGGTCTTGCGACGGGAGCACATCGGTAATGAACATTCCCAATCCACACTGGCCGCGATGGATATTCGCCTCGACCGCTGACTATTTCAAACAGACTGCGGACGGAATCGACCTGCCCATCCTCATCGAAGGCATCGACGAACGCGAGGCCGAGAAGATGCGGGCTAATGACCATGTCGAATTTCGCATCAACGGCCCGGCCGTGACGGAACTCAGCCGGGGATATTTTCGGCTCGACGTGGACGTGAACCTTTTGTTGACCAGCATGATGGGCGGGCAAACCCGAAATGCCTACGACATTGTGCGCCATGCCGGCGTGTTCATTCAAGCGGCCGGTGGCCCGATACCCGTACTGAAGTATGGTGAAGGGCCGGATGATGACGAATCATTGCTCGGTTGCCTCACACTCCGCTCCGGCAAGCGGGACGCGGTCCGTGTGATTCATTTCGGACAAATCAGTCGGGACGATCGAATCCGCCAGAGCGCGGTCGATGCCCGGTATCACCTTTTCCTTTCAACCAACGGAGAATAACAAATGGCCAGGATAGAGCTTCGCCACGCCTCGATTCGCGTCAAAGACGGCTTCAGCGGCGCTGGTGCCGTCAATGAGACGGTTACACCACCGGCCGACGGCGACACGGATTTCGATATCGACACCGTGGTGGTCAACGGCAAGTTGGGCACCGACGTGGTTCCGATCGGAGCCCGATTTACGGTCGTCGGCGCGGCGGACGTGACCCACACCGTCACCGGCCGCACACCCGCCGACGGCAGTGCTACGACCACGAATATCCAGTTCACCCCCGCTCTGGCCACCGCCGACGGCATCCCGGCCGACGATGCCGTGATCACGTTCCTGCCACAGCAAATCGACGTCAAGGTGGGCGACGGCAACCTTACCTACACCGAAAACAGCGAGTACGAATACGAGCTGGATCGCGGCCAGTTGGACACTGTGCGCGAAGGCAACCAGGTGCCGATGGACGTGAACCTCGACTTCGTCTACGAGTTCGTCACCACCGGCACGGGCGAGACCATCACGCCGACGGATGCCATCAAGGGACGTGGCGGGGCCGCCGAATGGGTCAGTTCTTCGGCCGACCCGTGCGAACCTTATGCCGTGGACATCGAAGTCGAGCACATCCCACCCTGCGGTGGCGCCGATATGGAAACCTCGATCTTCCCCGACTTCCGCGCCGACTCGAAGGAATTCGACCTGGGCGAAGCAACCGTCTCGGTCAGCGGCCGCTGCAATGCCGTCGAACCGACCATCAGTCGCGTCAGCCAATAACGATCCATTTGCCCCATAAACCCCGGAGTAATCTTATGATAATCGGTGGAATCGACCCCGGCACGTTGCCGACCGAAGAGGTTCTTGTCCTGCCGCGCGGCGAAGAAAGCATTGTGTTTCGCGCCCAAGGCCTGCCGGACATGGACGAATTCGACAAGCTGTGTCCCGAACCCAAGCCGCCCGTGCGTCTGACCAAGGCAGGCAAGGAACCCAACGAAGAGGACGCCAATTGGCGATCCGCCATGCTCGCCCACGGTCGCCGCCGCGTGGCCTACATGGTCGTCAAGTCGCTTGAACCGTCCCAGATCGAGTGGGATACCGTTGACCCGGACAACCCCAAGACGTGGACCAACTATACTGACGACCTCCGCCGCGCGGGCTTCTCGCAAGTCGAGATCAACCGCATCGTCGGGCTCGTCTGGGAAGCCAACTGCCTGGACGAAGCAAAACTCGAAGCGGCGCGAGCGGTTTTTCTACGTGGTCAGCAGCCGGCCAGCGACGCATCCTCTGGCCAAAATACCGAACCGGCGAGTACGCCATCTGGCGAGCCTGCGAGCGACTCGGCGTCCGGCCCCCAGGCGTAAAGCCCAACTGGGACGATTGCGGCGTTCACACCCAGGCGTTAATTCTTGCCTACGACCAGGTCCGCGATCACGACGAATCAGAGCGTGACGCCCACCTGGCCGGGGCACGGATGCCTAGGGTTGCCGCTGAATCGCCAAGAGGATGAGGGCTGCTGACCATGATATCTAAGGAAGCCGCCTGGAGAATTCAGGGCAGGACCCTGGCAGCTGACATCAACGCAAGCTTTAGAGGAAAAGGCTCAACGAGCCAAAGACCTAACACAAACGAGAACCAGCCACAAATGGCCAGGGCAGTAGGAGAGACGTATCTCACCAGGCTGTACACGTATTTTACCATAACAGTTACTCCTTTCCGCCATATAGGGGATTTTAAGGATTGGCTGCCAGGGGTCTCCTGCTCCGCACAGTAGCGTCGTGCCCTGAACTCTCCACACACAAGTCTACCTCATAAGGAGTGGTATGGCAAGCAATCGTAGATTGAAACCATGCTGACAATACGGAAGGAGCCATGAACAATGCCACGTGGTTGAGACTCGATGCCCATGAAATTCAAAGGAACACTCAAATCACCTCGCATCGACTTGAGCAGTTACCGGACTGCGCTTCACGAGCAGTTGAGCGAGGCGATTACCGAGGCGGCGCACGAATGGTTGGATGCCACGGTCGTTGCATTGATCCCTGAGTGGAGCGGGGCGTCGGTTTCGACGTTCTACCATCTGGCCCGAGCCGTGGGTTTTGCGCTCACAGCCGGAACGGCCGGTATTGCGCCAGATCGAAGAAACGAAGGCCGGCGGGCCAGTGACGGTGGGTTGGAAATCGACCGAAGTAAGGGCACGTACATATTCAACTATGGAACCACACTCCGCTGGCTGATCCACAATGAATTCAACACACCGGACACCGATTCCAATGTCTTCTACCGCTTGAAGAATCCTGGCCCGTATCACTTCCAGGAGGCCGGAGCCAAAGCATTTCAGGAATATGCCAAGAAAGTGCGTCTGCCCGATCCTCGACGCCACATCAAGACCAACCAGATAAAAATCTCTTAGGCCATCCACCATGGAAGAAATCCGCCAACAACTCGG
>CAZISU010000388.1:0-6133 GCA_964541935.1 uncultured Planctomycetaceae bacterium
CAGCGGCCATCGACTGATCGGCGATGCGCTTATCAGTACCATTAGCGACGGCGGCGGCATCGTGAATCCTCCGGTGACGGTCAAGCCTTCCGCCGACTTCATTCACAAATATGAAGCCAACAGCGATCTTCCGACCGTGGAAGACAGCGGGCCGGGCAAGACCAACTGGGCATTCGTTAGTTCCGTAGTCACGCCGAATTTCGCTGTGGCCGATGGCGTCTTGTCCTACTCGACAATGGGCGGCTACGAGAGTGGGGGCGAATGGTTTTGGTCCAGAGACATCGTGCCTGATAGCGCGTGGATTTCCGAGGTAGGCGCGAGCACCTCCTTTACCGCCGAGTTTTCCGCCCGCGTTACCGACGCAAGCGGGGCCGTGCCCGGACTGCACACGTCCTTCGATCACGGCGCCGAGCGTATCTGGTTGACGGTCGCGCCGGATCACGTCGCCATCGGCGACGGTTCAAGGGAAACCCAGGTGTTGCACGGGAACATTGATAATGCGACCGATTTCCACCAATACCGGATCGCCTACGACGCACCGAGTAATACGTATCGAGTCTGGCGAGATGGCCTGCTGCTGGGCAAGAACCTCTCGAGCCCTATCGCCTCTGCCGTAAACGGTATCGGCTTTGGAGACATGACCAGCCAGGGCTTCGCAGCAGCAGAAGTCGACTACTTCCGCTGGGACTCGACTGGCGATTATGAACCGATTGCGTTGGAACCCGTGCCGCTGAGCGTCAAGGGGTCGGGCGAGTTTCAGCACAAATACGAGGCCAACGACCTGCCGACCGTCGAGGATATGGGCGAGGGCAAGACGAACTGGGTCTTTTTCGATCATGCGGCCTGCGATGCCAATTTTCAGGCCAGCGGCGGCGTGCTCTCATATTCGACAACCGCTTACACCACTGGCGGCGACTGGTTCTACTCCGACACGACCGTCGAAGGCAGTGCGTGGGCCGACGAGATTTTTGGCGGAGACTCGTTCACTGTGGAGTTCTCCGCGAAGGTGACCGACGGAACGGATGACGTGCCCGGTCTGCACACGATTTTCGATAATGGTGTCGAGCGTGCCTGGTTGACAGTCGACACGGATCATGTCGCACTGGGGGACGGAAACATCGAAACTTATGTTCTACTGAGCGACGTCGACAACTTTAGCGATTTCCACACGTACCGCCTTGCCTTCGACGCAATTACCAGGACGTTCCAAGTCTGGCGGGACGGAGAGCATATTGGCGTCGACTTGGACTCTCCTGACACTACGCACAAGCGGGGCGTTAGTTTTGGCGACGCGACGAGCAGTGGATTTGGTGAAGCCGAGATCGACTTCTTCCGCTGGGACGCGAGCGGGGCCTATGCACCCAGTTTGCTGGCCGGCGACGCTGACTTTAACGGAGTTGTGGACGAGGCAGACGCGGCTATTTTGGCTGCAAATTGGCTGGCAAGCGATGCCAGTTGGGGCATGGGCGACTTCAACGACGATGGACAAGTCGACGAAATTGATGCCACGATTTTGGCCGCCAACTGGAACGCGAGCAGTGCGGGCTCCGCTTCGGTGCCGGAACCGTCGACACTCGTGGGCTTAGTCGGCCTTTTGCTGGCCGGTTGGTGCGGGAGGCGGCGCCGAGTTTAAACAGGAATGAAACACTGCATGACAGGATGAGGCAATTAGGATTTCGTATTGGAAGGATCTTAGGCACTTTTCTTCGTTTATCACACTCTGGAGACAAAACCATGACAAGAACGAAACTTTCACTCGCATTAGCGCTTTTCGCGGTCGCGGCCCTGCTGCCGGCCGGACTAGTGCAGGCGGACTTTACCATTCTCGATTCGTCCGCTTTTGCGTACGGCTACGAGGCGAACAGCGCTTTGCCCACTGTGGAAGACACGGCAACCGGGTGGACAAAGATTGGGACGGCCGGCTACTACACAGTTGACGTTCCCAATAACAATTTGGATTACTCGACCATGCCCGACGCGAGTGGTGGACAATGGTTCGCAACCACCGCTGGGGGCGGCTGGGGCGCAACGATCACTCCCGAAACTTCCTACACAGTGGAGTTCTCGGCCAAAGTTACCGAAGGCGTGGGTGCTGTACCTGGACTGCAAACCATCTTCGATAACAATTCAGAGAAGATCTGGCTGAATGTGGCCCCGGATCACACCGCCATTGGCCCCGGCAATATGGAGACCACCGTGCTGTCGACGGCCGCCAACGATACAGAGTTCCATACGTTCCGTCTTGGCTTCGACGCTTCGACCGACAAGTTCCACGTGTGGCGTGACGGTCTCTCGATCGGTAATAACCTTGCTGCTACTACTGTCAAGGCTGCAGTAAGCATGTCCTTTGGCGATGCTACAAGTCAGGGCTCCGGAGCGGGTAGCCTCGACTATTTCCGCTGGGATCCGACAGGCATCTACGCTCCGACTCCGCCGGCTCCCGAACCGTTGCTGCCAAAAGACTCGGCCGATTTCGCCCATAAGTACGAGGCCAACAGCAGCTTGCCCACCGTGGAAGACAGCGGCGCGGGCAAGACCAACTGGCAACACCTTAACTTTTATGGAACAGCCGAGATTGTTGACGGCGGAGGGGCTCTGGCGTATTCGACGAGTGGCCAAGTAGGGAGCGGAAATTGGTTCCAAAGCACCAGCGCTGTAGCTGGAAGCGCTTGGGCCGCCGAAGTGGCCACGGGCACATCGTACTCAGTCGAATTCAGCGCCAAGGTAACCGCCGGCATCGGCACCATACCAGGCATGCACGTCGTGCTTGACAACGGTGCTTATCGCACTTGGTTCAACATAGATACCGACCATGTGGCCATTGGCGACGGTGACACAGAGGTAGAGGTTTTGGTGGACGAGATCGATAACGCTGATGATTTTCACGTTTATCGCATATCCTACGACGCGATTACCAATGCCTTTCAGGTATGGCGAGATGGGGACCAGATCGGCACCGATATAACGCCCCACGGAACCTCTAATCCCAAGGGTATAGCCTTTGGAGACGCGACCAGCACCGGTTCCGCAGATGCGGTGGTTGACTATTTCCGCTGGGACGCCAGTGGGGCTTATACTCCGGTGCCCGAGCCGGGTGTGTTCACGCTCTTAGGATTGGGAGCGTTGGGTCTTTTATTGTTGCGTAGAAAATAATAAATAAGGAATACGAAAATGCTGAATCTCGCAAGCGTTTGCAGACGCACACACGTTCAAAAACGCAATTTGCGGCCGGCATTCACACTCGTCGAACTTTTGGTGGTAATCGCCATTATCGGTATCCTCATCGCGCTGCTCTTGCCTGCCGTACAAGCGGCACGCGAGGCAGCGCGACGGATACAGTGTGCCGGCAATTTCAAGCAAGTTGGCTTGGCTTTGCACAATTACCACGGCTCTCACAATAAATTCCCGCCGGGTGTTAGCTGGGATTGGTCGGAAAGTTATTTTGGTTGGTCGTGGAGCGTGTACATCTTGCCGTATCTCGAACAGGATGTATTAAATAACGCGATTGATTTCAACTCCACCCAGTATTGGAGTGCCGGCAGCTTGGAGGTCGGTGCGTATCCAATAGGTGTGTATAACTGTCCTAGCGATCCCAAAGCCGGCGGGTGGACCGAATGGGGTAGCGGTTTTAATCAAGGCCCCAATGCGGTCGACGACTTTCGCACGACCAATCTCTGCGGAGTGGCCGACAGCCATCTATGGGGACGTGACGCTGCCAGGGGCGAGAACTGTAACGGCGTATTTTTCGCGAAAGCAACTATCAAGATATCGGATATAACCGACGGTACCAGCAGCACGCTGTGTGTCGGCGAGGTGACCGGAGCGCGAGGAAGACATCCCAACGACGGCGACACCTGGGTTCAGCACTCCTGGTTCACTTATAACTGCCACGGCCTGGGGTATCCGATCAACGCCCCCGAAACCTTGCCCGGCGGACGCGATGACACATCCGATCCCATCGGCGGCCCCAACGGCGCCACTCGGGTCGACGACCTTTTCAACGAGTTGGGCTTTTCCAGTTGGCACCCCGGCGGCTGCCACTTCGGCATGGCCGACGGCAGCGTTCATTTTTTCGCGGCCGACATGGACCACGAGGTTTTGTAGTTCCTTGCTACCCGTGCTGGTGGCGAGACTATTGACGAGTCCGTGTTGGATTGACGTTAGATCAGCCAACGGGGTGGCCAGCGGTGCGCGATGAGGTAGCTTTTCATGAGTGATATCAAAGGGCAGCATCTCTACGTGAATCTCAGCGCGTCGCAGGTCAGGCGGCGTTTGAAGGGATTCGGACACGGTGTGAGGAAGATCCAGAGCGCCGGCAAAAATCGGGCCGTAGTTATCCATACAGCCACCGGCCGTCATCTTGCAGAATTGGCGGCGGTGTTTGGTGATGTGCAGGTTTCGGATTCGGAGGCAGGGCTGCTGGAGGATTAGGGGGTGACCCCCCCTATGGTTTCGATGGGGTGGAAATCGTAGATTTTTTTATCCTTCTCTTGACACGCTTGCTGTATGGCAATATATTAACACATGGCAACTGGTTGCCACTTAGGCTGCCTTGCTTCGGACTGCCATTTTTCTCGGTGTTGTGTTACCTAGCAGGAGGCCCCGACATGGGCAAGAAGAAATTGCAGCGGGATCTGGGGCGTCGCGAACGCCAGATCATGGATATCATTTTCCAACTCGGCGAAGCGTCGGTGGCCGAGGTGCTTAAGCGGCTGCCGGATCCGCCTAGTTACTCGTCCGTGCGGACGATGATTCGGCATCTGGAGAGCAAGGGGCTCTTGCGGCACCGTAGCGAGGGCACTAAGTATGTCTATAAGTCTACTCAATCCAAAGAGACGGTTAGCCGATCTGCGTTGCGGCACCTGATAAAGACGTTCTTCGACGACTCGAGTGCGGATACCGTGGCCGCTATTCTCGATGAGGGCTACGGAAAACTTTCCGCAGACGACTTGAATCGCATCGAACAGTTTATCGATGAGGCTCGAAAGGAGGGCAGATAAGATGCGCGATACACTCTTAGGGCTCACTACGGCCGCAAACGGCTCCGCGGCTTTGCTGCTACTGGACACGGTCATTAAGGCAACGATCTTGCTAGGCGTCGCTTTCCTGATAGCGGCCCTGCTATGGCGAGCGTCTGCCGCCGTTCGGCACCGTGTATGGTGCCTAGCCTTTGCGGGTCTGCTGATGCTACCAGTTCTTTCGTTGCTACTTCCCGGCTGGCGCGTGCCGATCCTTCCGCAAGCGTTGCATACGGAAGTGGGGCCCGCCATGACGCCGGTTGGCGACAATACTTTTGTGGAAACAGGCTCTGCGGCGGTGGACGCCTCGGAGTTTCACCTGCAACAAGCCACTATGCATGATGCGGCCGACGATTACGATCAAGTATTGTTGACAGCAGAAACACATGCGGATGCAAAGAGGGCGGAGCAGGTTGTTGTGTCGCCCGTTGAGCATGTAGAAGTACATTCGACGGGCGAAACGACATCAGCGGTCTCTTGGCCGGTGTTGCCGAGTTTTGTCTGGTTGCTGGGAGTGGGCGTGTGCATGCTGCCGCTGGTTTTGAGCCCGCTGCGTACACGCCGTCTGACTCGCAGTGCGAGGGAGATAAACGACCCGGAACCGAGCGGATTGCTGCGGGAGTTGTGCCACGGTTTGGGGATCAGGCGAAAGGTTCGCCTCTTGGAAGCCGAGCGGTCGCTGGTGCCGATGACTTGGGGCGTGTTGCGTCCGGTTTTGCTCTTGCCTGGCACATGGCGGGAATGGTCGGAACAACGGCGGCAATTTGTGCTCTTGCACGAACTGGCCCATGTGAAGCGTTATGACGTGGCGTTGCAGATGCTTGCCCGAGTGGCTTGTGCGCTATACTGGTTCCACCCCCTGGCCTGGTTCGCCCTGCGGCGACTGCGGATCGAACGAGAATTGGCTTGTGATGACTGCGTGTTGATGGCGGGCCAGCGTGCGTCGGACTATGCCCAGCAGTTGGTGGATATCGCCCGCACGCATCATCTTTCGCCCATGCCCAACGCCGTGGCCATGGCAAGCTCAAAACGTCTAGAAAGCCGCGTGCGAGCCGTGCTGGATCGGGCTCGTTCACGCATGCCGCTGAGCCGGAGTGTGGGTCGGCTCTTTCTGG
>CAZISU010000389.1:0-6101 GCA_964541935.1 uncultured Planctomycetaceae bacterium
GTCGAGGACATCCTTCTTGAATCGCTTGCGGGCGTTTTCGGTTGTGTCGGATGGCACTCCCGAGTTGGTTACCCAAACGTCCGTGCCCGCGCCGCAAAGAGCATCGGCCACGCGGTTTGCAAAAACCTTCTTCACTCCGCCGCGTCGCGCCGTGGTCGAATCGCCCAGCATAACGATAGACTTGGGTCGGATCGAATCGGCAGGGTTGGGAGTGGTGTCGAGATCCGTCTGGTTGATTTTCATCCGCAGCCCACCTTGCATGGTCGTGATCCACAGTTGGCCCGGCGTGTGCTCGTAGAGATATGGATATCCCAGGATGCGGTTAGCCCAACTATCGCCCGGCTTGGCGTAGCGTGCGGCCACGACCTGCGGCTTCGACCAGGTTTTTCCCTCGTCTTTGGAGAAGGCTATCGACATCTCTTCGCGGCTGGCCATGTCCGTGGGGTTGTGCTTGACCATGCGGTTCCAGAGCAAAGAAATTGTGCCGTCGGCCAACCGCGAGTACGTCGCGCAACAGGTGTTCGACTGGATGCCCGAGTTTCGTACGTTTTTCCACGTCAGACCCTCGTCGGTCGAAACGGCCTCGTACTGCCAGCCCTTGGTTGTGCGGATGAGCATGTGAATCGAGCCGTCTTTGCGCTCGACCACGGTGGCTTCCATGGCCCCGTCGTGGTCGTGGTTGCCGCCCAGATTGATCTCGTTGCTGGGCTTCCAGGTCTTGCCCTTGTCGTCGGAAACGTAGGTCAAAGTAATGTGTTGCCAAGGGATGAGCTTCTGCCCCACCAGAACCAGCCGCCCGCTCTTTAATTCGATCAGGCAGCGTATGGCCCCGCACCAGCGATCCTGGATCTTGATCGGTTCTTCCCAAGTCTTGCCGTCGTCCAGACTACGACTGATGCAAGTCGGTATAACCCACTTCGAAACCTCGGCCTCTCCGCCCTTGCCCCACTTGCCGGCACGCCGGGCACGATCGTTCATCCAGCCGAAAACTACCACGCCATCGCGAGTTCTGAGCAAGGCTCTTTCCGGTCGGGCGATATGTTTTTTGTTGTCCTTAAACAGCGGATAAGCTTTCCAGATCTTTCCTTTATCGTTGCTGACATAGGAATTCGACGCGCCCACGGCAAGGATAGCTCCGTCGCCGGTCGTCACGAAGGGGCCTTGGTGTGTGGTGGGCAGTTTCTCGCCTTTGGGGTGCAGCTCAATTGGACCGGCCAATGCGATTGCCGGCAGTGCTAATAGCGAGATTGTTAAGATCAGTGTTCGTTGGAAGTGGCGTGACATTTGGCTTCTCTCCTGGTGGGGTGGTCTGAATGAATGGGGGGAAATGCTGCAACGCTCAGCAGGATGGACTCGGGCGAGCCCTCCTCGTGATTGAGTGCTTGCGTTAGAACGCGGCCGATGGCGGCGAATTCCTCTTCCACCGAAACGGCCGATCCCACGCACAGTGTCGGCAACGGTCGGTACGCCCAGTGTGGCACTTGGCAATAAACTACCCGACTCCGCTGCCTATACGATTCGTCAAGCTTCTCGAAAAGCTGGTAAAGCAAATGCGCCGACCCGCTGGCCCTACACAAAATACCCAAAGGTTCGTCGCTGTGCTGAAATTCTTGCCGGATTAGATCCTCGATTATCCGCGTGGCCGCAGGGCGGTCGGCCGAAGGCAGATTCCGCAAATGCAAAGCGCCCGGCGAAAGACCGGCCGCGTGAACCGCTTCGGTAATGCCCTCGAAGACCAACGTATCGCCGTGCCGCCAAAGCTCTCGATTAAGAACCACGAAGCGACGCGCGGACATCCGCATGGCTCGTTCGACCATCAATCGCCCCACACCTCGCTGATCGACTTCGACCGATGGCAAGCGGATACCGGGAAATACGCTGCCGTGCATCACGGCCGGGATCCCCGTTGCGGCCACCATCTCTTGCAACTCGCGCGTGCCCATCGAAAGCACGATTCCGCCGAACGATTTATCCGTCGCCAACTGCTCGATTTCAGCGCGGATCACCGACACCGAATCGTGGGCTTCCATCTGGTGTAGTTCCAGCCGCGCACTGGGAATGCTCTGCCGCAACCCCCTCAGCATCCGCCCCAACTCGAAGGCGCGATCTTCCTCGTCAGTCGAAACACAATAGTAATGGATCTTTGTCCGCAGTGTCGCCTGTTCACGAGCGACACCGGGCCCCACGAACGTACCGCTCCGCCGCCGACGCACGAGAATGTTGGTCTGGGCCAGAATATTCATGGCCCGATTGGCCATCATCTGGCTGACGCCCAGCATTTGTCCAGCTTCGGCGGCCGTCAAATAGGCCTCGCCCGAGGCGAGCGCGCGTTTGAGAATATCGCGACGGATAATCTCGGCAATTTCCCGCACGCGGTGATTTTCACTCGAAGAAACATTCATAGCCACCAACTTATCAACAAATCTTTCAAAATACAACTATTTATGACAATAATGACAATTTGTTTCAAAATACCCGCCATGCGTGCCTTCAGCCTGAATTATTCATGAATAATCCGGGTCAGTAATAGCTTACCACCGCTATTGGGTGGGTTTAAACGGTATTAAACGTCAGGAAAGATGAAGAGAAATTCCAGAACTTACCACAAAATCATCAGGCAAAACGTATACTTGCTTCGAACTCGATCACTATTTCGAGCACGTTTAGCAGAGATGTAGGGTTATGCAAGATGTCCAAAGCAGCACTCCCGAACAACCAGATCACATCGACAGGCGGCGTCATGCAGGCGGATGTGGCCGTAAAGGACTCCAAGGTTATGATCGTCGACGACGATCCCACCACCGTTGAGTTAGTGCGTTTTCAATTGTCTCAAGCCGGCTACGCAAACTTTATCGAGTGTTTCAACGCTCGGGATGCACTGCGGCTGGTCGAGGAAGAAAACCCCGACGTGATTCTCTTGGATTTGGTCATGCCGGAAACCAACGGGTTGGATGTTCTCGACGCAATCCGCTCTAAGCACACTTCGGTTCATCTTCCGGTAATCATTCTCACCGCCGTCGAGCACAAGGGCATCAAGATGAATGCCTTTGAGCGTGGTGCCACTGACTTTATCAACAAGCCGGTCAATTTCGTGGAATTGGCACCCCGTGTTCGCAACTCACTCTTGGTGAAGACCTACCACGACAAGTTACAGAAACACGCGGACGATCTGCAGTATCAGGTGGAACTCAAAACGGCTCACCTCAAGGCCTCGCACACGAAGCTGAAGAAAACGAACCAGATTCTCCGCCGCTCATGCACGGCGGCCAAGGCCGCGACCAATGCCAAGAGCGATTTTCTGGCAAATGTAAGTCACGAACTACGCACGCCTCTGACAGCCGTTATCGGTTTCACTGAAGAACTGCTGTCGGTTGCGGCCGATGTATCCTTGCCTGACGGCACTTTGCTCTGCCGTTGTGACGAAGTATTGCCGATTATACTCAGTAACGGACGACACCTTTTACAAATAGTCAACAACATTCTCGACGTGGCCACAATCGAAAAGGGCCAACTAACGATCGAACGCGTAGATTTCTCTCCCAAAGTTATTCTCGACGAGGTCGTACACCTGCTCAAGCCCGCCGCTAGCTCGAAAGGCATCGAGTTGGTAGCCGATAATACATCGCCCATGCCGGAGGTGATCCATAGCGATCCCATGCGGCTCCGCCAGATCCTCATCAACATTATCGCCAACGCCGTCAAGTTCACCGAAGAAGGTTCTGTCCGCGTACTGCCCAAGTTGCTGGCCGCCGAGGGCTCTAACCCGGCCTTGCAATTCGAGGTCATAGACACGGGCATCGGCATAGAACAAGCGCAAATCGACGAGATTTTCAAACCATTTATCCAATCGCAAGCTTCCAACGGCGGCAAATACGACGGCACCGGACTGGGGCTGACGATCTGCGACTATCTGGCCAAAGAACTCGGCGGCCAAGTCCAGGCCGAAAGCCGTCCGGGAGTCGGAAGCACCTTCAAAGTCACCGTCGCCACGGGGCCTTTGAAATCTCGCCCTTTGGAATCTCGCCCAGTTCAAACCAAAAACATGTGCGTAAACGGGCGTTGCGAAACGGGCCAGGAAAATCCCGCACAAGAACAACTCGGCAAGGATTGTCTCCGAGATAGACGCGTGCTGCTCGTCGAAGACGCCCCCGACAACCAGCGTCTGATAAGTTTCATACTTAAAAAAGCCGGCGCACAAGTCACCATAGCCGACAACGGCCGCATCGCCCTGGACGAGATTCACGACGCCGACCTGCGTGACGAACATTTCGACATTATCATTACCGACATCCAAATGCCCGTGCTCGACGGCTACGAACTGACCAAACATCTCCGCCAAGACGACTACCGCGGTTCGATCGTAGCCCTGACGGCCAACGCCATGGCCGGCGAACAGCAGAAATGCCTAACCATCGGCTGCGACGACTACCTCAGCAAGCCCATCGACCGCGGCAAACTACTGGCCATGGTCGCCCGCCACTCGGATGCGGCGTTTCGCAGCCGACAGCCGACTTGATTCTTCAACCGCGTCCATTGCTCAATAATCTTCCCACCTATTGGCTTGCGGCTCCGGCTTTCGTATAATCGCTTTTGGACAACAGCCGCTTACTAAAGGGGCGATTAACCAAGGGATACCCGCAAGCGATGGAAACCTTCGCCGCCGTCCTAACCGCCGTGTTTTTTTGGGCGTTTTTGGCATATTTGACAATCGGCAACCGGCTGGACGCCAGGGGAAACGCAGGGCAGTTGCTTTTTAAGGCAACGAACAAATCATATTTCCTCCTGCTCGGCCGAATCGTATTCGGGTTTGGCGTGGCAACTTCTGTCTTATGGGCAATTCTTTATATCGAAAATGCCCAGATTGGCATCCCCACACCTCCTTCGGTGCTTTTCCTCGGATCCTTTGTGATACCCCAACTCTGCTTGGTGGCGTTCTTAATGATTTATAACCCTCAAACCGAGTTTCGACACCACGGACTTGTGACGCCCAGGACCGGCGGTCCTTTCTCCTTCGTGCCCTGGAGCCGCATACGCTACTGCAAATGGCTTTCCGACAACACTCTGTTGGTCGAGACCGATGGCTTCAAAATGCAAATCGAGGTCGAGCCCCATCAAATCGGCAATATGACCACGGTACTCGTCGACCACGCGGAGACCATCGACCCCTGTGGCGAAATCATAAACGCCGATCACTTGCCCTTCGAATACCTTGATGAGCCTCCGCCGCTACGACGCCACTACCTGCAATTCAATTTAAAAACGGCTCTGCTTTTCATGGTCGTGGCCAGTTCGGCCTTCGCCTGGCTGGGCATCCACCTCCGCGCCGACTGGCGAGAACAAGAGTCGATAGCCGCGCTCAAACAATTCGACATCAATGTCCAATACAAAAACGGGCGTGTAGACCTGTTGTATTTTTCGAGTAGATCGAGCGATCTTTCAGACGACGACCTCCGCCATCTTGCGTCTTTCGGTCGGCTGCGCACCTTGAACCTTACGGGAACGCCGATCACAGACGGCGGGCTCAAGCACATTGAGGGCTTGACCGGCTTGACTTCTCTTACCATAGACAGTACACGGATCACAGACGCTGGCCTCGTGCATATTGAGAGCATGACCGGCCTGACTTCTCTTACTATAGACAGCACAGAGGTCACAGACGCCTGTTTGGTGCATATGGAATCATTGACTCGGCTTGAATCGCTCCACCTATGTGGGACACAAGTCACCGCCGAAGGCGTCCAGCGGCTCAAAAAGAAACTGCCCGATCTCGACTCGTGCCCGTGAGTGTTTCAAACCATCCACAGAACGTCACCATTGCGGCGTTGTTTATCGGGCTATAAATATAGATCGCCAGGGTGTTTACCCCAATTGCTTGCCCTGATTTTGTTAGCCTAACCGCTTGCGGCCGTGAAAAATGCACTGGCTTTCCAACTCATTCGACGCGAGCAAGCTCGGCGGCTAACTGTAAGTGCCCCTTCGCAAAGCATCGCCTATTGGCTTGCGGCTCCGGCTTTTGTATAATCGCTTTCGGACCACAGCCGCTTACTATTGACCTTTGCGTAGTCAATGAACCCTTTGTGGTGGACATGCGTATGGTAGTG
>CAZISU010000390.1:0-6098 GCA_964541935.1 uncultured Planctomycetaceae bacterium
CACTGACGCGGAGGCGGAATTCGCATAGCGGCCCGCTTTGCACACTTTGCCTTACCACTACTAACAAAGAAAGACCCTCACGATGATTCACCGGCATTGCCTTCAGAACAGGGCTCTACGTTCTCTGGGCGTATTCTTGCTCGCACTGATCCTTGCCCACGGTACAACAGCCTCCGATACTTCGAAACCCAAACGCATGATCGGTGACAAGACCATGGTCGCCTGGGTATCACTTACCAACCTGACTCAGAGCGGCGGAAGCGTGCTGACGTTGGAGGATCCTAGCGGGGAGTTCGACGCCATTGTCTTCGGCGAGATCCAAGCGGGCAAATGGATGCCCGGTAGCGATTTCTACTCTCGCACACATCAGGAGCAAGCTGATTTCCCGATGGAGACGGCTAATCCCAACACGTTTATCCAAATTGCAATTGTCTACAAAGGTAAGGACGTCTCGCTTTTCCGCAACGGTAAGCCCTATGCCAAGTACACGATGGCTTCCGAACCGGTCAAGTTCCCGAGTGAAAGCATCGTGCTGTTGGGACTTCGTCACCGGGATGCAAACATAGGGCCGTATCTCATCGGCGCGATCGACGATGCAAGGATTTATGATATCGCACTGGACGCCGAGACGATTGCCGCGTTGAAACCGAACGTACTCTCGGAGCCCAAACCGCTGGCCTGGTGGTCGTTCGAGGACGGCAGTGCCGAGGACCAGATGGGCACCTTTTCGCCCTCCCATCTCGTTGCCGATGCCAAGATCGTGGAGGGCAAACTCATTCTGCCCGATAGACAGGTCTACCAGGACGACGGCAAGACCCATTCGGTGGGTGGCTCGAGCTATCTGATTGCAGGTTCCCAGACACAACGGACTCGGGCGACGGAAGACTGGCCTACCTACCACGTGACCGCCTTGCCGGATCAAGGCCTGTGTCGTCCCTACGATCCGAACGGATGTATCTTCTGGAAAGGCAAATACCACCTGATGTACATCTTCCAAGACCGAACCCGTCCACACAACGGGCACTCATGGGGACATGCGACCAGCACGGACATGGTCAACTGGACCTTCCAACCCGCCGCTCTCATGCCGGAAAAAAACGATCCGGACTGGGGAATTTTCAGCGGAAGCGCTTTCGTCAACAAGAATGGCGTTCCGATGCTCTGTTGGTTTGGCATCGGCGCTGGCGTGTGTGTTGCGACCGCCGAGGACGATGATTTGATCCGCTGGAAAAAGCATCCCAAGAACCCGATCATCCCCATACCTAAAAAAGGTACGTCCGAACACGGCAACTACGAGGTTTGGGATCCTCACATGTGGCTCGAAGGCGAAAACTACTATTGCCTGCTCGGTGGAAACAAACATTCCGACGGCGAGGATACGCTCGTTCTGTGCCGGTCGAGCGATCTGCTAAATTGGAAAATACTCCATCCGTTTTACCGCGCCGAGCCATCCTGGACGGTGCCCGACGAAGACTGCTCCTGCCCTGACTTCTTCAAACTCGGCAACAAGCACGTGCTCTTGTGTATCAGTCACAAAGTCGGCGGACGCTGCTACATCGGGCGCTATGAGAATGAGCATTTCTACCCGGAACAGCACGTTCGTATGAACTGGCCGGGCGCGCACTTTTTCGCGCCGGAGAGCCTTATCGACGACAAAGGACGCCGGATCATCTGGGCCTGGGTGACCGATCCTCGGGTACTGCCGACCCAGATAACGACTGGCTCGGGCGTGCAGAGCTTGCCGCGTGTCCTTTCGCTGGACAAAGACGGCACGCTGCTGATCCGGCCCATCAAGGAACTCGAGACGCTACGCCGACATCATCGTTGCGTGGAGCAGATTTCACTCGAGGCCGATTCCGAGGTAACACTAAGCCAAATCCGCGGTGACTGCCTCGAATTGGTACTGGAAATCGATCCGGGCAAGGCTCGGCGCGTGGGGCTTAAGGTCCGCTGCGCATCCGATACCGGTGAAGAGACTGCAATCTGGTACGACGTGGAAGCCAAAACGCTTTCGGTGGACGTATCCGACTCGACCTTGCGCGATGATGTTGTTTATACACATTGTCCGCTGGCGACGGGGTGGGTTAAACATAGACGCGACTATAAGAATCCCAAGTTCACCGTAGACGCCCCGCTCGCGCTTCGTGCCGGTGAGACGCTAAAGCTTCGTGTCTTTCTGGACAAACCGGTGTTGGAGGTGTTTGCCAATGATCGACAATGCATCACGCAGCAGGTCTTTCCGTCCAGCAAGGAAGCAAAGCTAGTCAAGGTTTGCGCCCAGGGCGGCCCGGCGACCGTCCGCCGCATGGACGCGTGGAACATGGCGCCGGCGAAGTTCATCGATGCCAGGAAAATAATAGACGACGATGATCCGGACTGAATCGTTAATCGCAAACTCAGTCTTGGTGATAAACTTCCTTCATGCTTGCCCACCATTCTCCTTCCTGGCGGTCAGCAAGGGGCACATGGCACGGCTTGCAGACGTCCCACCATTTTTGCGTGGCGGGATCAGCGGACATTTTGGCCATGTCGGCGGAAAAGTCTTCTCCGTCATATTCCCAGTAGCAGAAGAGATAATGGTGGCCGTCGGGTAATTGACGCATGAAGATCGAGTAGTTGCGGATATTGCACTCACGGATCATTGCCTGAATTTCTGGCCACACTTCACGGTGTAGCCGAACATACTCGTCAATCATGGCGGGATCTAACTGGACAACTTCACCATGTCTTTTCATTTAGACTTGGCCTCCAAGATAGTTTCCGTAGGTTATGAATAGAATAGCCGTTACAAGCACCAGCAGGGCGAGACCGATAGCTATTCGCGTGCGCCAGCGGCAGCCTTTCCATTCGCGGAATACCACGCCAAGTAAATTGCTAAACAGTACCAGCATGATCATATGGATGGCCCAAGAGCTGAACTCATACGCTCCCATGCGCACATGGCCCAGATTGTAGAAAAAAAACTGTCCGTACCAGAGCGTGCCTGTGAGTATGGCCAGTAAATAATTTACCGCGAGACTTGCTCGATCCCTGCCGCATCCCAATCGCGTTAGTTCGCCCAGCGAACGATTCTTGCGGGCCAGGTACAGGCAGTATAACAGTGCGGTCATAAAGGCGCCGGGGTTGACGAACAGATACGCCATGTTGCCTTTCCAGTGTCCGGCACCATACTGTTCGGCCACGTCGACGATGGGCCTTGCTACATCGTTAATGGCAATGCCATAAACGGCCGAGAGCACACCCGCCAGCAACGATAGCAGCAGCCCTTTGGTCCAGGAGAAATCGCTGGCCCCTGCATCTTGTCCGCGCAGGTCGGCTTCCTTCGAACGTCCCGCAAGGCCGCATAGGCCGATACCAAGCGTGCCCACCGCGACTCCCATCATGACCCAACTCGCCCCGGGTTTAGCGATAATTTCACCAAGCCGGCCTTCGAGCAGCGGTGTTACCAGCGTGCCCAACACACTTGAAAGGCCTACAGCGATGGCATAGGTCAAGGCGAAACCGATGTAGCGGATGGAAAGGTTGAACGCCGTACCACCCACGCCATAGGCCAGCCCCATCAAGCAGCAATAGAGCATGGGCAGTTTGGGTGCCTGGGCAATCACTTGGCAAAGATTGGGAACCGTGCAGATGACGCCCACGATCGGCCAAAGCAGCCAGCAGAAAACCGCCTGAACCAGCCAGAAAGTTTCCCAAGACCAGCGTCGCACGTACTTTTGGGGCGCGTAGCAGTTGGCGGCAAGCATAGCGCCCACCGAATGAAAACCAACACCGAGCAGCGGGTTTGCAGGCACGGGGATCATGCAATCCTTTCGAGGATTTCCGATTTGATGTTCTCGTCAATAGGGTAATTCCCATACTCTCGCACGAGTTGAACGATATAGTCGTATGTCTGCCCCGAAACCGAGCTGGAAACAGAGTGGTCGGACTGAAAAATGAATACGCCGCCCCGCGCGGCATTCAGCTTTCGCAATACCTCATGGTGAATGGCTTTTCGGTCTCCCGTTTCCCAGACTTGCATGTCACTGTTGCCGCATAAGCCGATTTGGTGGCCGTACCGGCGTCGCAGGTCAACCGCGTCCATGCCCGCTTTGACCTCCAGTGGATTATAGGCATCGATGCCGATGTCGATATAGTCTTGAAAAATAGAATGAACGTTTCCGCAACCGTGGTATATGACGTCGAGGCCCTTGGCGTGGGCGTGGTCCGCAATGGCTTTGACCCAGGGCTTGTAGTGTTCGCGCCAGACGTTCGGGTGCATGAAGGTGGTTTTTTTATAGGCCACGTCGCCCCAGATCACAAAACCGTCGAGCCACTCGCCGGCTGCGTCAATGGCGGCTTTGGCGCAGTCCAGGTAGAACTGCCCCACGCGCTCGAACACCTTGCCCATCCGGTCGGGCTCCACCGCAAGCCACATCATGTGGTTCTGCGGGCCAATTAAGCGAGTCATGCATTCCGAGCATTCGGTGATGCTGCCGTACACGGGAAAGTCGGGCCAGAGCGACTGTACCGTCTCGACCCACGGCGGCGAATTACGCTCAAAACCGTCGCCCACGCCGGCAATCTGATTGTCGCCCGCCGAAAAAAACCGTCGCCGGTCGCACGGGTCGTCAAACTGGGCCGCTTCAAGCTTCTCTAGTGTATCGATTTCCCAACCGATGAACTCTGGCATCGGACAGTCGAACACCTTCCGCATTATGGCGCCGTAGCCGGTCTTCACCACAACCTGCCGCGATGTCTCCTCAAGTGTCTCGAACGGCCGAATCCACGGGTCCATGTTCGGCACCGTGCAGATCCAATCCAGGTCATAGTGGTAATAGGGATTGGCATCGTCAGGCAGCCCAAGCTCGCTACGCCAACGGTCGGTGAACCCGCCCCAAAAAAAATCGCTGATCGGCACGCGGTCGGGCTCCTCGTGGCGGAGGGTCTTCTTCATCCGCTCCACTTTCCGCAGTGTGCCGGCTTTGCGATTTCCCGCGGGCGAAGCGGTCCCGGTGGTTTCAAATATGCCCATTTAACGTAACCTTTCTGCAAATATGTCTGATTTCAAACCATTTTAATGGATGGTACAATAATATCCATGCGCATTTGCCGCATATTTATATCTGAATCCGACATTTCTCACTCAGCCAATGTTCGGTTACATCGCGTCATGGTAAACTGATAATATGTCGAAACCACGATCAAAACAAAACATCGCCACCCGCAGCAAGCGACGCAATATCGGGGCCTACTCGCAGCCGTTTAGCGGCGTGGGCATGGAGTTCGAACCGCTGGGCTCCCCACCGACCGCCACCGGCTTTGTTCTTCATGAGTCTGGTTATTTGGCGAAGTTGCATCCGTGGAACTTCCCCAAGGTCTACAGTCCTTTCTGGCGGATCTACTTCGATTATGAAGCGGGCCACCACGTACGCTTCGGCAACAGACAGACGCCGTTGGGGCCGGATCGTGTTTTAGTCATCCCCAACCACCAACGATTTGATTGCGTAGGCGAATCGGCGCTGCCGAAATTGTGGTTCGCCTTTTCCTGCACCCGAAACGCCGAACCGTCCCAGCGCATGCCGATCGTTATCCCGGCCAATAACACGATCTCGGCTTTTGCGGAAGAGTTTCCACCGTTGTTTCGAGGTAGAAAACTGGACAAACGGCGGCAGGTATTCAACTTGAGTCTGGCATTTGTGATGTATGTCCTCGGCCGACCGAAGGTCCGTTGGCAGCAGCCGTTGCCCGACAATATTGCAACGGCCGTGGCAGCCATCAACCAATCGCCAGCCTTTCCTTGGTCCACTTCAAAGCTTGCCGAGCGTGTGGCAATGAGTACCGACGGGTTCAGCCGCTCGTTTCGACGCTGGTTGCACACGACGCCAATCCGCTACGTGCAACAGGTCCGCATCCGTGAAGCTTGTCGATTGTTGAGCGAAGGGGACGAGTCGATCGACCGCATCGCTGGCCAGATTGGCTTCGCTGATCGCTTTCACTTCAGCCGCATTTTCAAGCATCACACCAACATCACCCCGGCTCGCTACCGAAAGATGCACAATCAGCCAGTCTCGTGACTCTACCGCAAAATGTCGGATTCAGACTTAAAAATAGACGCG
>CAZISU010000391.1:0-6085 GCA_964541935.1 uncultured Planctomycetaceae bacterium
GCCAGTGGCATGGTGTAGTCGTCGGGATCCCAAATTAACTGCGTGTAGTTTTCCGCATACGTGTACTGCCATTCGTTATAAGTATCACCAGGAGCAGGGTCCGTGGTGAAGTCGGGCAACTGCAGATCGACCGACAACGACGTAGCCTCGTGGCCCGGGGTCACTTCGTCCCAGTTCAGGGTCGGCGTCCCATCTTCCGGATCCCAATAGGGGGTAAACACACAGCCGAAAATGCTGATACTGGTGATCTCCAGCTCAAGACCATAGCTGACGCCGTCTGGCGCGGTGCCGTCGAAGCTGGCCGTAATCGGCACCAAAAATGGGAGAGAGGCATTGTTCAACTGGCCCACCGCGGATGAACTGGTGCCATCGATCAGCACGCGATGATTGAACCGTGGGCCATATGGTCCCCAGCGACGCCCGAGCGGGTTGGGAGTAAACGAAAAATCACCTTGCGTGGTGGGAGTATTTTCGTCGTCAGTCCAGTGGTCGTCCCAAGTGTCAAGATACTTATCGGTGCTCACCGCCCCGTATCCCAAACTGAAATCGGCACTGGTAATCCTCGACTCCGCATTCGCCACGCTTTGGCATAACACCAGCGCGGCGACCAGAAAAAAGAGCTTTTTCATCAGAAGATTCTCCAAACAGGTACAGGTGTAAAAATTTCGTAATACTTAAACACTACGCCTCTTCAGTCCGATCCTCTCTCCGTAATAGGCAGGCTTCAATGTCAGCCCGCCAACCGGCCCCCATCACCTCATATCGCTTGTCAAGGGCGACTGGGCTTTTGAAACATGTATCTCCTTTGTAAGCGGAAGCGGGATTACAAGTTACCCGAAATGAGATTGTCCGTTTGGTTCACAAGTATTCGAGACAAAGCGCAACGAATATGTTCTCGGGTAACGGCCTCTGCTTCGTCCGGATCCCTTTTTCGCCACGCCGCGACGATGCGCCGGTGCGCCTCGATGTCAATCGGCGGTTTGTAAATGATGGTCTGCTGCCTTTTCTCCTGAACCTCACGGCAGAACAGGGCCCTAACGTGATTGGTCTCCCAAGCGTTCATCAATGCGCGGCTGCCGCTGGCCTGGACTAGATGCTGGTGAAATTTGTTATCTATTTCCACCAACGTTTGAATCGGGGGCTCTGGAGAACAACGGGCCATTGTCTCGACCTCTTCATCAAGCTTGTCCAAAAGAGAGTTGCTGACTCGCTGTGTGGCCAAACGGGCCGCCTGGCCTTCCAAGGCCTCGCGAAGATGGTACATGTCGGCCACTTCCGCAAAATCCCATCTCGGCACGCGACAACCGATGCCTGGCTCCCGTTCCAGCAACCCCTCGGAGGCGAGCTTCAGCAAGGCCTCACGTACGGGGTTGCGATTGACGCCAAGGTCGGCTGCAAGCTTCAATTCCGATAGCTTTTGGCCACTTTCCCAGTGGCCACTCAATAAATTTTCGCGGACTTGTCTGTAAACAGTTCCCTGGAGATTTGACACTTTAATCCTCTATATCTTCGTAATTCTCAATTGTTCCGCGTCCGAGTCGTCATGTTAACAAATTGTTAACAATTTTAGCGAGGCTGTCAAGCAGCACTTTCGGAAAAATTTTATTTCCCATGCCCGGAGCTTGACAGAAATAGTCGAATTCACTATTGTTAACACTATGTTAACAGGGCGTACCCTTTTGTCAAGTCTCAATTCCGTAAAAAATAATCCCGCAAATACACTCGATTATCCTGGAGTACCACGTTGACGAATAAAGACAAAAGTAGCGGTATAAAAAAGAACCACGTTGCCACCCGTCGGAGCTTCATAAAGAAAATTGCCACGGGCGCTGCGGCTGGACTAGCGATGCCTGGCCAACTGCCCGTTTCCCGTGCATGGGCAAAAGAAAGCAGTCAAAAGGACGGCAGAAAGCTGAAATATGTCGGATGGATGGCGGGAATCACTCACCAGCAATCCGATGGCGGCATAGACCGCGACACCATGATGTGTCTGCTCGACGAGATGGCCGAAAACAAAATGAATATCCTCAGTCTGCTAATGCAGGCGAACGGATTCTACAGTTTGCACCAGGATGGCTTCTGCTGGCCGGTTCAGAACCCCAAGCTGAAGCATAATTGGGACGCAAGTTCCATTAACGGGCAGGCGGCCACCGAGTATGTCCGTGAAGCCATCGTTGCCGCGGCCGACCGAGGAATTGAGATCCAGATGTTTACCAGTTGGGGGCAATGGAACCCTGAAAAAATCACAAAAGGCTATCCGACTGCGAAAGTGAGAGTCACCCGTAAAGGAGAACCGTCGGCCTGGACCCACTGCGCGGACTCACCCGGCGCATGGCAGGCAGGGTTGGACGAAGTCGCCGATCTGTTGACCTATTACAACCACCCCAACGTAAAAAGCTTCGGCTTCGAGACACTCCGCTACGGGGGCACCGTATGCTATTGCAAGTACACCCAAGAAGCATACCGCCGCGATACGGGCCTTTCCATGCTCGATGCAAACCGCGCTCAGTTGAACGCTTGGAAAACGAATCAGATCTGCCGTTACCTCAAAAAGTATGTCGAACACATCCACCGCATAAGGCCCGAATTGAGCGTATGGCTGCACACCCAGTGCGCGCCCGGTACAGGGCACGACCCAGCACGATTGGGGAATTGCGGCATCGAATGCCTTTTGCCATACACTCTGCAGAGATCCCTGGAAACCAAGGCGCAAATCCACCAAAAGCTAGAGCGTCTTTCACCCAACCCTTGCGTGCTTCATTTCGACACACGCGCTAAAGATCTCCCGAAATATAAGATTGCCACAAAAACACCGAAAATTATTGAGCAGGCGATTGACGGCATACTAGAATTCCCCGGCAACAATCTAGCCGGACTGATGTTCTGGAACCGGTTCACCACGCCACCCCGCAATTTGAAGGCCGTATACGAACAGATCAAACGATTCGACTGGGGACAAGCTTAAACAAAAAATACGCTAGGAGATGTTTTCATGGACAGTCGAAAACGTGTATTGTTTGCATGTGAGAGGCGGGTGACTGATCGGCCGCCGACAAGCCTGAGATTTACCGCTGACGCGCTGGAGCAAATGCGTGTCCACTTGAGCCTGGCCGAGTCGGACAACTTGCTCAACGATGTTTGCTACGAGTTGGATATCGACCTTCGTTGGTTGCCCCTGCCGTTCATCGGCCCCAAAGATCGTTCCGCACCTACTCTTTTTGGCGAAGGTAAAGACTTCTGGGGCGTGGAGTTCGTAGAGGTTCATACGCCGACGGACGCTTTTTATGAGTTCGCCCGCCATCCGTTAGCCGAGGCGAAATCGGTAGCGGACGTGGAATCTTACGACTGGCCAAGTTTGGATTGGTGGGATTACTCTGCAGTGCCGGAATTGATCGAGCGGATCAACAGCAGGGGCCGCAGGGCGATCATGTTCTTCGCGGGCGGCACGTTCGAAACGCCCTGGTATCTCTGTGGCATGGAGAAATTCCTGATCGATTTATATGCGCAACCCGAAATCCCCGCGGCAATTTGCCAACACGTTGAAGATTATTATCACAGGCGGGCTATGCGCGTAATCGACGCCGCGGGTGGCAAGGTGGATATAATAGGATCGGGCGGTGACATTGGAACGCAACGGGGCATGATGTTGAGTCCGGATATCTGGCGAGAGCGGATCAAGCCGTTTAGCGGGCGGCTAATCTCAACTTTTAAGAATATGGGCCTGAAAACTTTCTATCACTCCTGCGGTTCAATTGTACCGGTGATCGACGATCTAATAGAAGCCGGCTTGGATCTGCTCGATCCCATTCAGGTGCGTGCTGCCGGCATGGCCCCTGAGAACCTGTATCACCGCTTTGGAGAGCGTTTATCCTTTCACGGAGCAATCGACGAGCAGGAACTTTTGCCCAACGGCACACCTGCCGAGGTCTACGACGAAACGAAGCGGACCATCGATACCCTTGCCCAACGTGGCGGTTATATTGTTAGTGCGGCCCATCAGGTTCAAGCGGACACTCCACCCGAAAACGTAGTTGCCATGCTTGATGCCGCGAGGAACATGAACAATAATCCTGTCTAAAACCTTGCGTCCCCGACACTTTTATTTAGAAACACGAGAAACGACAATGAGCAAGCGCATCAATAGGCGAGTTTTTGCCAAGACCGGAGCGGTTGTTGCCCTCGGCTTGACCCCATTGGAGGTTGCCGCCTCCACGGAATCACCGCAGACATCGAACGCGGCCGAAATGCTCGACGTTCGGCCCTATCAATTGATGTGCATCGTCTGCCGGGTCGGCGGCGGACAAAGCGAAGGCCTTCGTGACGCAAGACTCAACGAAATTCTCGCGGCGGTGAGAAAGGATCCCAAGCTTCCAATCCGCCTGCGTATGAATGCCGATTCCGTCTACCGCTACCAAAATCCCGGCCCGGCGGAAGACACGCCAGAGGGCGAGTTATTCAACATCAAACGCGATCTCGACATAATCCAAAAGCTCGGATTGGTGCCCGGCGACGCTCGGCCGGCCATCGATTTGTTCGAAAGGCTATTGGCCAACATTCCCACCGCTATGGGTATCTGCGGTTACAAGACGGCCACGGCCGACACCTGGCGGGGATGTCCGCAGGCTGCCTGTGGCGACTACGAAAAGGGCCGCACGATGGGAGTTAAAGCCCTTGTGCCGCCGCGAGACGAGCAGGAAAAAGCGGAATTCAAGAAAGCGTCTACTACGGCGATCTACCAGGCGACGACGCTCCGTATCAGACCACACCACTTAATGTGTATGGCTTGCTTCTTCGGCGACCGCATGGACAAGTTCTCGCCCATCGCGGAAGACAATCTCTACGAGGCCATAGATGTGGTTCAAAAAAATCTCGATATTCCCATAAAACTCATCCGCGGAACCTGCATGATCTGTCCGCCCTGTTCGCACTACGATCCAAAGACGAAATTTTGCATCGGCGGCCGGAGTATGGCGTTACGGGATCAGAAGAAAGACCTGGACGTTTTGCAGAAACTCGGATTGAAATACGGCGACACGCTCCCAGCGAGAAAACTTTACAAGCTTCTCTTTGAAAGAATCCCATCGACACGGGACATCTGCGGCTACGGCGACGGCAAAAAACGGGCCGCCGAGTGGAGTATCTGCGGCGACCCCGAGGGGAGGAAAGCGTACAGCAAGGCTCGTTCCGCAATGCTTGGAATTGATGGCTGACTCGGATCTCGTGGTCCGAGAAAAGCAAGTTTTACTAATGAAGCATCCATTATCATCATGTTAGCAATCTCCGGTAGTCTTGCAAAAGTAGACTGCCTGCTCAAAACCACTTGGTTTGCCAATTTATGGGAAGACGAAATGACTTTCAATACAAATAACCAAGACAGCCCTACCGATAACGGGGACAACGCGGTGGTGACTCCGATACCATTTCGACACGCTATGTTCCAGTTTGTCGCACTAAGCCTTGTCGGGCTTTGTGCCCTCATCCTGCCGGTTTCGGTAGAGGCAGCAGAACCGTGGGAAAGCGATCCCATAGGGACTTTATCATATAACGCCTACCAGGAAGTCGACGCAGCTTATGATTTCGGCATGTTCTTAGACAACACGGCAAGTTATCCCTGGGGCGAATCCTATTTTGAAATGGGCTTTCTTGCCATGTACGAGGGAACCAAAGACACCACATACTTGGATCGTTTGGTGGATCAATTCGACGTAGTCTTGGCAAACCGCGCAGATAATTTCGGAATCGTGGATGAGGTTCGCGGCTACATCGTACCGGCATGGTCAACCACCAGCGGCACCGATGGACTAGAGCATTGCTGGGGCGTTCATGCCGGGATGATTACGCATCCGGCCGCGAGGTTTGCTTATCTGGTAAAATCAACACCCAACTTGCAGCCACAATATTTGGCTAAGGCCCTGGAATACGAAACGGCCATCCAGGAAACAGTGGATGCTTTTGACGTCGATGTGCGGATAGGACCTGGGGCAGATGAATGTTACTACTTGTCCGGCGCCTCGGGGCTCGTGGTTGCGTATAATAAACAAAATGCGTTGGGGCGTACGTTTGTCGACCTTTGGCTCTCGACAGG
>CAZISU010000392.1:0-6068 GCA_964541935.1 uncultured Planctomycetaceae bacterium
TGCCGGTCTGACAGGCCCAAATCGTGGGCAAGGCATGCCAGTATTGCATGGTGGCCACGCCCACCGCATCGAGATCCTTCTGCTCGATCAGCTTTCGCAAGTCGGCATACTGGGCCGGCTTATTGCCGTAACGCTGCTCGATCTGCTTGCCGCAAGTGGCTAGGCGTACTTGATCGGGGTCGCAGATGGCCGCAACCTCGACTCCTTTTTGACCGCTAAAACCGGGCACATGTGCTTTGGCTCCACGAACGCCCAGGCCGATTACGCCGATGCGAATCTTGTCGTTGGCTCCGAAAACATTACGGGTTACCACCATCGGCAGCGAAATCGCGGCGGCGGCCACGCCGCTGGTGCGGAGAAATTGTCTGCGAGAAACGAGCATGATCAAGCTCCCGTGAGGTTGTGCTAGTGTTTGCGGGCGAATGGGCAGGTGCCCCTTAGAGTATTAAAACTACATGGTTGGCGTCAATAGTCACCCCCCGACCCGGCATGCATTCGACATGCGTTTGAAGCGACGGTATAAAGGAGAAATGCAGAGGGGCGCATGGCAACATGTCCCCGTGCACGGCAATAGTATCGATCACAATCTACAGCCTGAGGTTTTATAACTCATGAAACATTATCAAAACCAAAGGCAACGATCGTTATGTGCAGGGCTCATTTGTTGCGCATTTTTTTGCACGCTTGCCGAAAGATCCCCCGCTCTGGCCAGCACGGCTAGAGAAAAATTGCTGGCCGGCGTGAAGGAAATCGCCGCACCGGGAGTGCCCGGAGAGATTTGTGTCGTGGGGCCCAAGGCCGAGGCTGTTGTGTTAGGTGGGAAAGGCGAATCCATGGCCGTTTTGGTTGCCGCCACGACGATCGGCAAGGGGCGAGCCGTCGCCTTTGGACACGAAGGATACTTTCACGCCGCAGCCTTGTCGACAGCCGATACCGGACGGTTTGTACTGAACTGCTTGGAGTGGGCCGGCAACGAACGCAGCAAGACGCAGCCGCAGCGCGGCCGGCCGATGCGCGTGGGCTTGGTGCGAAACAAGGGCCTGGCCGAGTTCCTCGGCAATCATTCCAACCACAACAGATTCGAAGCCATCAAGCTCGCGGCCGACGACTGGGCCGAATCGCTCGCCAAGCTTGACGTTTTGGTGCTGGACGTAGGACGGATCAACACTCCGTCCCAAGGTTCGGCAATCTGTCAGTTCCTCGAAGGTGGTGGCGGCCTGCTCATCGGTAGCCCCGGCTGGGGTTGGCTACAACTGCATCGTGGCCGGAATCTGCGCGACGACCATCCCGGCAATCGCCTGCTAAGCGCCTTCGGCATCTTATGGGGCGAGCAGACGCTTAAGCGCACGTCGAAGAGCGGCTTTCTCGTCCAAAAAGTCGTGCCAAAATACATCAAGGCCGATGTGGCCCTCGAAGCTCTCGTGGCCAACGCCGCCGGTCGCCAGAAGCTTTCGCCACAAGAAAAGGCTCAGGCGGCAGAAAGTGTAATCGCAGTCGCCTCGCTCTTGCCGCCCACGGATAAACTCCTGCGCGCAAAACTCGACCGGCTGAAACGAAAACCTACACCCATCGTGCCCACGGCGAAAAAGCCACTCACAAAACAGGATGCCCTTGCCCGGCTGATCTTGAAGCTTCAGCTCGACGAGCTCAACGCCGCCGCTGCCGAGCTGACACGAGCTCATCCGGCGGCAAGCGTTTTTCCCGGAGCCGCTTCGTCCGACGCCAAAACGGTAACGCGATCCGTGCGGATCGAAACGGCCGTTCCCGGCTGGCACAGCACCGGTCTGTTCGCCCCAGCGGGCCTGGCGATCACGGTAAGTTTGCCGAAGAATGCTGTGCGGAAACGATTGCGACTGCGGATCGGCGCGCACAGCGACCGACTTTGGCATCTGCCCAGTTGGCGACGCGTGCCGGAAATTGTCAGAAGTTTTTCGCTTGACGAAACCCGCGGCGAATATGCTGGCGCATTCGGCGGGTTGGTCTATATTGAGGTGCCCAACGCTTGCAGCCTGGGCGACATCTCAGCAGACATTGCCGGCGCGGTGGAATCTCCCTATTATGTGCTGGGTGAAACCGATTCCCAAAAGTGGCGAGACACGATTCGCCACTACCCGGGCCCATGGGCCGAGTTGGCTTCCAAGAAAGTCATCCTCACGGTTCCTTCGACAGCCGTGCGCAAGTTGGAAGACCCCGAGCAGTTGATGACTTTCTGGGACAAGGTCATGGACGCATGTGCCGAGTTGGACACGCAGCCGAAAGTACGGAAGCGACCCGAACGCTACGTTGCTGACGTGCAAATCAGCGCCGGCTATATGCACTCCGGCTACCCGATAATGACCCATCTCGACATCGTCCCCACGACGGTCGACAAGACGGCCTTGCTGGGTAACAAGCACCATGGCGTGTGGGGTCTATTCCACGAAATCGGCCACAATCATCAGAGCCGCGATTGGACGTTTTCCGGCTCGGGCGAGGTGACCGTCAACTTGTTCACGCTTTATGTTTACGACACGGTATTAGGATATCGCCCAAAATCACACCGCCCCAACAGCGAGGATTCGCGCAAGAAGCTAGCGAACTACCTTGCCGGTGGCGCAGATTTCGAGCAGTGGAAGCGCGAGCCGTTCCTTGCGTTGATAATGTACAAACAGTTGCAGGCGGCTTTCGGCTGGCAAGCCTTCAAAAAAGTGTTCGCCGCATCCCGCGATCTGCCCAGCGGGCAACGTCCGAAAAATGACGAGCAACGCCGTGACCAGTGGATGGTTAGTTTTTCAAAAACGGTGGGCATGAACCTGGGCCCGTTTTTCCAAGCTTGGGGGGTTCCAACCTCGCCCGAAGCCCGCCGCTCAGTCGAATCATTGCCGAGATGGATGCCAGAGGGGTTCCCGCATAAGTGAGAGGATGGGGCGAGGGGAATATTCACTAACGCAGGCGGTTTTTCGTGGTGGCGAGTACAACCACAACAATTAGAAAAATCCGCATACGAGTGGTAAAAGACCGCTTTTGCCTTCCGTCGACCGGGGGGTGCGAAGGTAAATTGTTCAGCCTTCGTGATATGGTTGACAGTCGGGTAATAGGTCCGGTAAACTCATAGGTTTTATGAACCTCCGGTTTAGTGGTCCGTGCCAGAGCACACGTCAGCCCACCGGCTGAACATTCCCATTGCTCTGGTTTTTACCCTTGCGTCGAACGACGCTGACAGCCGTTTTAGAGGCAAATATATAGTCACGCTGAATTGCCATTTTTTCTAGGCTCTACTGTTTTACAAAGGACAAGTAATGAAATTTGATCGAGGACTTTTAAGGGGCACGCTGGCTGCGATTATGGTCGTGCTGGGCAGTTGCGTCCCGGCTTTGGCTGCACCAGGCGACGCGACTGAAGCGGCCGCCGCAACCGCCAAGAACATCGTGCCCATGAGCGGCAACGGACTGTTCTTCACGTTTTGGGCAATCGCATTCGTCGGCGCGATTATCGCGTTGGGTTTTGCCATCTACTTTTTCAAGAAGGTAATGGCCGCCGACGAAGGTAACGAAGAGATGATTGAAATCGCCGCGCACGTTCGCGATGGCGCGGCCGCCTACATTTGGCAGCAATACAAGGTCGTTACACTTTTCTTCATCGTCATTGCCGCTCTGTTGGCCTGGATGGCATTCGGCCTGCATGTGCAAAGCGAGTGGGTGCCATTCGCTTTCCTGACCGGCGGTTTCTTCTCCGGTTTGGCCGGTTGGTTCGGCATGAAGACGGCCACCTGGGCCTCGAGCCGAACGGCCGCCGGTGCACAAAAATCCCTTAACCAGGGCCTGCAAGTCGCCTTCCGCGCTGGTGCGGTCATGGGACTGACGGTCGTGGGCCTGGGTCTCTTGGACATCACCGTCTGGTTCCTCGTCCTGCATTGGATCGTTCCCATGTTAGGCTACGAACCGCTGGGTCTGGTTTCCATCACCGTAACCATGCTTTGCTTCGGTATGGGTGCCAGCAGCCAAGCGTTGTTTGCACGCGTGGGCGGTGGTATCTTCACCAAGGCCGCCGACGTCGGTGCCGACCTGGTTGGTAAGGTCGAAGCCGGTATTCCCGAAGACGACAAGCGTAACCCGGCCACAATCGCCGACAACGTGGGCGACAACGTGGGTGACGTGGCTGGCATGGGTGCCGACCTTTACGAATCCTACTGCGGTTCGATCCTGGCCACGGCCGCTTTGGGCGTTGCCGCTTTCTCCAGCGGTGTCCTGCTGCCCGATTGGGTTGTGGACAAAATCGCCGCCGGCACAACTACACAGGCCGAGGCCATCCTCGACTTCCAACTTCGCGCCTTGTTCCTGCCCATGGCCATGGCCGGGGTGGGAATCTTGCTTTCCATCATCGGTATCTTCCTGGTGAAAACCGGAGAGCAGGCTGACCAGAAGACGTTGTTGAAGGCCCTATCCCGCGGCGTGAACGTATCGAGCTTTTTGATCGTAGTCGCCGCCGTGTGTCTTACCTGGATCCTTCTGCCCGACTTCATCGGGGTTTCGGCCAGTGTGGTCGTGGGCCTGGTTGCGGGTTGGATTATCGGTAAGTGGACCGAATATGCTACCAGTGATGAATACGCACCGACCAAAGCGTTGGCCGACCAGGCCCTCACCGGCCCGGCCACGATCATCATCATCGGTATCGCCGACGGCATGAAGAGCGTTTGGGTGCCGGTAATCACCGTTGGTATCGCCACGCTGCTGGCCTTCGGTTTCGCCACTAAAGGGGATTTCAGCGACGTCAACCTCTTCGCCATGGGTCTCTATGGTGTAGGTATCGCCGCGGTTGGCATGCTCAGCACGCTGGGTATCACGCTGGCCACAGACGCTTACGGCCCCATCGCCGACAACGCCGGCGGCAACGCCGAAATGGCCGGTCTCGATCCGGAAGTTCGTCAGCGCACCGACGCCCTGGACAGCCTTGGTAACACCACGGCCGCCACGGGCAAGGGTTTTGCCATCGGTTCGGCCGCTCTGACGGCCTTGGCCCTCTTGGCCGCCTACGTCGAAGAGGTCCGCATGGGCCACGAGCACTGGGCCGAATCGGCTCTAGAGCAAAAGCTCGAAAACCCCGGCTGGTACAAGCTCAACGAGCAACATATCGCCAACGTGACCGCGGACAAGGAAATTGTCAGCTACCTGGCCATGCCCGCCCACGTGCGTCATGAAAAGGTGCTCGATGTCTGGAAGGAAGTCGATACCACTGCCGGCCCCGCGTTGGTCGACGAGAAAATTATCGCCGAGGTTGACGGATCGCCGCAATTCGTGGCGTCGCACGGTGCGTTGGTTCCGACCAAGGCCGCCAACATGATCGACTGGATGACTTACTACGCCTGTAACCTCATGAACCCCAAGGTTCTCGTAGGCGTCTTCCTGGGAGCCATGGCCACGTTCGTCTTCTGCGCCATGACGATGAAGGCCGTCGGTCGTGCCGCCTTTGGCATGGTCGAAGAGGTCCGTCGCCAGTTCCGCGAGAAGCCGGGCATCATGGACTACACCGAGAAACCCGACTACGCCTCGCCCGTTGCGATTAGCACCAAGGCCGCCCAACGCGAGATGATCGTGCCCTCGATCCTCGGTCTGGCCACTCCGGTCGTCGTGGGCCTCTTGCTCGGCGTTGCCGGCGTGATGGGTCTCTTGGTCGGTGCATTGACCTGCGGGTTCTGCATGGCCGTCTTCATGGCAAACGCCGGCGGAAGCTGGGACAACGCCAAGAAGTACATCGAAGCCGGCGCGCACGGCGGCAAAGGCACCGACGCCCACAAAGCGGCCGTTGTCGGCGACACCGTAGGCGACCCCTTCAAAGACACCAGCGGCCCCAGCCTCAACATCCTCATCAAGCTCATGAGCATGGTGAGCGTAGTCGTGGCCGGCCTCGTCGTCCGCTACAGCCTCACGGCGTTAGGTATTTTCTAAACAACGTTTAGATTTAAAAAACAAAACGCCGCTGCTTCGAAAGGAGTAGCGGCGTTTTTTCGTAGATGCATCTCAACGCACCAGGGGTAGCCTAGTGCCGCAAATCGCAATTGAGGGTACACCAAGAGATTGGTTTGCCTAGAT
>CAZISU010000393.1:0-6057 GCA_964541935.1 uncultured Planctomycetaceae bacterium
TGCACGGCGACGCTTCAAGCTGCCGTCGTCCTTCGGCAACGGTTTCCGCAAACCAATGTATTTGAGTTGTACCGAGACATCCGCACTTACGGTCGAAACCATGAGCAGTATTACGAAGAAGCGGCACGGCGGGGTGTGATCTTTCTTCGCTACACGCCAGAGCATATGCCTATCGTGTTGAAAAAAGAACACTCCGACGGTTTTCCTCTTTCAGTAACCGTGCGAGATACACTTACATTTGGCGAAGAAGTGGAGATACCGACGGATTTGGTGGTCCTTGCAACTGGCATGATTCCGCCTAATCTCGATACATTGATCGATCAGTTAAAACTGTCTCGTAGTACAGACGGCTTTCTTCAAGAGGTTCACCCCAAACTGCGACCGGTCGAGTTGGCCGTTAGTGGCGTTTTTGTGGCGGGAACTTGTCAGGCGCCGATGGACATTACGGAAAGCTGTGCCAGTGGGTCGTCCGCCGCCGCCAAGGTCGCCGCACTGCTTGGCAAGGGGTACGTCGAATTGGATCCATTCCGCGCGCAGGTTGATACCGACCTCTGCCAGGGTGAAGGAAAATGTGTTGACGTGTGCGAATACCAGAAGGCTATCACGCTGGTTGAAGTCGGTCAAAAGGGTAAAAGCCACATGAGGGCGGAGGTCAATTCCTTGCTTTGCAATGGTTGCGGTATGTGCGTGGCGGTTTGCTCTCACCAAGCGATACAAGTCGATGGCTGGCAAATGGATCAGTTCGACGCAATGGTCGATGCGTTGGTCCAGGAGTAAGAAGCATTCCACAATATGCAACTGGGCAAGAATCGCAATAACGGCAATCCTGATGTTTGGTTGATAACACAAACGACAGGAGGAAGATTACATGAATAAAGTTGGGATAATTCGTTGTCAGCAAACAGAAGATATGTGCCCTGGAACAATGGACTTCAAGGTGGCATCGCAAGGTGAGCTCGCCTTTGAACATACAGGCCCCGTGGAAATTGTGGGTTTTGTCACTTGCGGAGGATGCCCCGGAAAAAGGGCGATTGCCAGAGCCAAATTGATGGTTAAAAGAGGCGCTAAACATATCGTCTTCGCATCGTGCGTATCCAAGGGGAATCCAATTGGTTATCCCTGTCCTCATTATGCCAATATGAGAGATGCCGTGATTAAGGCGGTTGGTCCGAAAATCGAAATAATTGAATATACACATTAAATTGGGGGTGACTCTGTAAATTGAAAAGTTTACTCTATTGAGAGAGGATAATCGTGTCCGACAAAACTAAAACCAAGAGCAAGAATCCGCTTCAGATCCTTCGGGAACGCCGTGGAGGCGTCCCACGCGAATTGATGGAACAAAATCGGCGGCAGACTGCGATTCGCAAGAGTATCGTGGCCGTTTTGCAAAAAGAATCAAAAACCATCCCCGAACTTGCCCATCAAGTCGAGCTTCCAGAGCATAAAGTGTTCTGGTATGTAATGGGTATGAAAAAATACGGAAAAGTAGCAGAGGCCGAACAGGTCGACGGATATTTTAAGTATGCGTTGATCGATGAATCTCGCCACACGGAGCCCACGTCATGAGCACGGTCGTCGATCCCAACCTTCATAAGGAAATCGCCCAGTTTGGCTGCGACGACTTCACACAGTGTATCAATTGCGGCAATTGCACGGCTGTCTGTTCTCTGTCGGGCGGCGATGCGGTATTTCCGCGCAAGACCATCCGCTACGTGCAACTCGGCCTGAAAGACCGCCTAATGGAGTCCCCGGAACCGTGGCTGTGCTATTATTGCGGCGAGTGTTCCGATACCTGTCCCCAACAGGCCAATCCGGGGGAAATCATGATGACTTTGCGACGCTGGCTCACTGCCCAGTATGACAGCAGCGGTAAGGCCGCGCGGCTCTACACGTCGCGAAAGTCTATGTGGATAACCATTCTCGTATCCGCTTTGATTCCACTGGTGCTATTGGGCGTTTTTCACATTGCAACCGGATTCAAACACATCACAACCGATCATGTGGCCATAAACTCCTTTGCGCCAGTGGCTTGGGTCTGGGCCGCCGTGGTGCTCCACTTTGTTGCGCTCGGCTGGCGAGTTGCGTCGAATGCAACACATATGTCTCGATTGGTTCTCGGGTCCGGTGAACACCGACTGCGCCTTCGGGTGAGCGATTACGTGAAAGAACTGGGATCGTTGGTTCTGCATTACACAACACAAAAGCGATGGCTTGAATGTGGAAAAGACCACTACCGTCAATGGGCAACACACCTGCTGCTGGTTTCCGGCTATGTTATTATGCTGACGTTGGTAGTCGGCCTCTTGGGGTGGTTTCAGACTGATAAACTCTATCCCTTATACCATCCTCAGCGATTGCTTGGATACTATGCAACGGTTGCTTTGATCTACGCTTCTCTCGCCATGCTGCTCGGACGTGCCCGAAAGAGCAGCACATTGTATAAGTCCTCCCAGCATAGCGATTGGCTCTTTCCTTCATTTCTTTTGGTTGGAGCGATTACGGGTATTATGGTAAATATTTTCCGCTATGCCGGATGGCCGTGGCCGACCTACGTAATATACGTGATTCATATCATGGCAATGACAGCAATGCTCGATAGCGAAGTAGGAATAGGTAAGTGGACACACATGATCTATCGGCCGTTGGCGATCTACCTAGTGAATATCAAGAAGAGATCCGAGCAGTGTATCGCCGTTGCCGACGCTGCATCGCCGGCTAATGCGCGGCCGAGCTACTGACCGACATCCCCTAGAATCGGCACGGCTGTGTAGCGTTTTACATATTGGCCGGCACGTGGACTGTCCTTGTTTATTCTCGATCGAGAAAGGAAGGAGCAAGATCGACATGCGTCCCAATTCCACCGTAAACTACTCGCAAACGAGTTGGGAATTACAGTCACAAGTACTTCGTGCAATTGCGCACCCAACACGATTGAAGATCCTTTTCGCCCTGAATGAAGGACCTCTGTGCGTCAATGATCTGAACGCGTTGGTATCCATCTCCCAGCCCCTACTTTCCCAGCATATGGCGGTGTTGCGGAAGCAGGGGATTATCGCTTGCCATACCGACGGTTCACTTCGGTGCTACTACGTTTCAAAACCGACTCTGGTGAAGAACTTAACACGGCTCTGCACTCATTGTCATTCGGTAGTAGAAAAAGACTGTTCCACGGTAATTCGCGAGGCTGCCGGGAGGAGAGGGACCAACAGAGGAGGAGAATGTGATTGAATGTCGCCTGGGTGAATGTTATACTCAAGTTGAACGTTAATCGTATGGAGATAGGCGCGCAAATGTACCCAGGTACAAGCCGGTTTATCGGCAATGTCGAAAGGCCCCAACTCGGGCTCAACAACAGCAGGGCCGCCCTGCCTTACGTCTCGCCATCCCCGTACGCCCTCAGGACTTAGGCGAAGGGCGTACGGCGACGGCGAGACGACGGCAGGGCTGATCGAGGGTGGACCACTTCGGCGCCGATACCCGGTCCCATTTGCGCGCCGATCTCCAATCGTATGAGTAGCTTCGACACTGCGGGCAGCGGCAAGTCCGGCCCATGCGACTTCAATCACACCTTGACGGCGACAACATGAAACGACGCGTAACAGCCGTGCGATATACAAAAAAAGCGGTCCAACTAATCATTGTGATTCTCGTTGCCGTCGCGGTGGTGGGCACCATTGCGATGCGGATACATCAAAAAAAGCAATTGCTTTCCAAAGCGCCGAAACTCGGTGTCGGTTCGGTCCCGGTGCATGTGGCCCTAGCGCGATCGGGCAGTCTTACGCAAAGCCGTCGATATCTGGCGGTAGTGGAACCGTTGCGGACGGCCGCCGTATCTGCGCGCCTTGCGGCCGAGATCAGATCCATCACTTGCGATGAGGGAGACCTCGTTAAGGCCGGAGATGTGATGGCCGTATTGGACAGCCGTGAGATCAAGGCAGGCATCGCCGCGACCGAGGCCCGGATCCTTCAGTCCCAGGAGGACTTGCAGGCCAGTCAGATGTTGGTCAACAGTCTGATTGCATCGCTGAAGTACTGGCGCCGCGAGTTGGACCGGGATAAATCGCTACACGAGGACAACTCCGCGGCGATTTCGCTGGCCGAAGTAGAAGGCACGGCGGAAAAGCTGCAATTGAAACAAGGTGAATGGGCTTCCGCCAGGCACCGCATGAGTTCCGTGAAGCACGGCGTCGAAGTTCTGCAAGAGAAAAAACGCGAATTGGAAACCAAGCTGGACTATTGCACGATTCGCAGTCCTTTCGACGGGGTTGTCACTCAGCGCATGGTGGACCAGGGAGATTTGGCAACTTCGTCGAAAAAGCTGTTTGACGTCGAAGACCGTAGCGTCATGCGGCTTGTTTTCGATGTTCCGCAGGAAGACCTGCCGGACACGCATCCGGGACTTTTTGTCACCTTCGGCAGCGGCGAAAAACTTCACCGCTATGCTTTAACGCGACTGTACCCCTCTCTGAATGCTGTGAGGATGACCCGCGCGGAAGTCGATATTCCGACAAAGCACTCGCCACAACTGGTGAGCGGAACTTACATTCCTCTCTCGGTGGAATCACGGACATTCGACAATACAACTTTAATTCCGGCATCTTCCCTGGTAGATTCGGCGGACGACTCGACTAAGGTGTTCATCGTGGCCAAGGATAAGCTGGTCCTACGCCCGGTCACCGTGCTGGCATCGCGAAACAGTGAAGTGGCCGTCTCCGGCGTGGCAGCCGGAGAGCAAGTTGTTGTACACACCTTTCTGGGGTGGACCCGTTGCTATCCGGGGCAGAAGGTGGAGGTAATTCGGTGAGCCTGACAGACTCCGCGCTCAAAAACCCGTACACTGTGATGGCGCTGGTTCTGGTCGCGATTGCGCTGGGAGGATTTGCGTATTTTCGGACTCCCACGGATCTGTTTCCCGACACGGTTCCTCCCCAGGTAATCGTGATAACGGTTCGGCCGGGCGCCAATGCGGACGACATGGCCGACAAGGTCTCGCAGGTCATCGAGAAGGAACTCAACACACTCAGCGGTCTGAAGAAAGTCAGCAGCACCAGCCGCGATGAAGTATCGTCCGTCCACGCCGAGTTTTACTACAAGAAGCCGATCGGCGAGGCCATGCTGGACGTGCAAAACGCCGTCGCCCGCATTCGCGCGCAATTGCCGCACGATATCTTCGAGCCTCGAATCTATCGCATTACCAACGCCACGCGGCCGCTGCTGACGTTGGCCCTTTCGCCCAAGCCCGAGGGCACGAAAACCCTGGCGCAAATCCGCTTGCTGGCCGAGAATGAAATCGAGGATAAAATTCTCGCCATTCCCGGCATCGGCGATGTGGATGTTTTTGGGGGGCACCAGCCGGAATTAAAAATCCTCATCCACCGCGACCGCCTCGCGGCCAATGGTGTGTCCGTCGATGAAATCATCGCCGTGTTGGCCAAGCAAAACGTCTCGGCGCCGGCCGGCACGATCTATAGCCAAGGACGTGAGTACCAGACAAGAATTACGGGCGAGTTTACCAATCTGCGCGAGATCCGCGATATTCCGATTCGAAAAACCCATCGCGGCCTGCTGCGTCTGAAGGACGTTGCATCCGTCACGCTGGGCGAGCGCGAGCAGCGCAGCGCCTATCACGGCAACGGCAAGCCCGCCATCGCCATGAATGTTTTGCGTCCCGACCATGGGGCAACGATGGATGCCATCCGGCAGTTCAAGCAGTTCTTTCCCAAACTGCAGGCCGCCTATCCGGACATCGAATTCCAGATCACCAACGACCAACAGCCCCTCATCGGTCTGAACATCAGCGGTGTGCGACAGTCCTTAATCCAGGCGATCATCCTCACGGTAATTATAATTTTCATTTTTCTGGCGGATCTGCGCGCGGCGCTGGTGGTCTCGGTGAGTATCCCGCTGGCTTTTTTGGCGAGTCTGGCGCTGCTCTGGTTCAGCCCCTACACGTTGAACATGGTTACCCTCACGGCCCTGATCATCTCCGTGGGCATGGTTGTGGACGCTTCGGTGGTCGTCTTGGAGAACATCCACCGCCACTACGCGGCAATG
>CAZISU010000394.1:0-6047 GCA_964541935.1 uncultured Planctomycetaceae bacterium
AGCAAATGATGAACGTTACCAGGTAAAGCGACAACGGCAAGACCCAAAGGAACGGCACCACGGCCACCTCCTGGCACATCTGGTTGGTCGTCGCCAGCAAGAGCACCGAGCCGCAGGCCGCCAGGGCCAGCCAAAGCAGTTGATCGAACCAGCCGGCCGGCTTGATAGCAACTTGGTCCGATGAAGATTGTTTCGCCGGGGGCTTGTCAGGCTGCTCTGCAATGGCCGCGCGGCCCAAGCGAATCATCGAAAAGGCACAAACGCCGCAGAAAACCGTAAATACCACATACGCAACCGACCAACCCCAAGCCTGGTCGGCCAGCCGCAGCAGCGGTTCGAAAACAAACGGGTAGCTGACCAAGGCGATCAGCGAACCGAAGTTCGACAACGCGTAGAGCCGATACGGCGACCTGCCGGGATGGGTCCGCGAGAACCAACTTTGTAGCAAAGGGCCCGTCGAGGAGAGCAGCAGATACGGCCCGCCGATGCACACACTCAAGAGGATCATAATCCTCCACGTCGGCGACTCGTCGCCCAGCGGCTTCCAAGTTTCGTCGGGAATGATCGGCAGCACCAGAATCGAGGCGGCTAAAAGCGCTATGTGCAACAGTCCCTGCCGCCGCGGCGTGAGCCAACTGGCGATAAAATGGGCATACGAATACCCCACCAGTAAGAGCACCTGAAACGACAACATGCACGTCGTCCAAACCGCCGGACTACCGCCAAACCACGGCAAAATGAACTTGCCTATCAGGGGTTGGACCTGGAAAAGCAAAAATGAGCTTAAAAAAATGGTCAACGCGTATCGGGCCATGGAGGCGTCCTTTGCTCGCGATCGAAGTACTAACAAACTGAATCGCTTCAGTTTCTACTATTTTCGCAATGATTGCAACGGTCAAAAAACTTTGGTGTGGTTTTGCCAAGGTGCGTGCAAGCATGCAGCCTACGTCTTTACTCTGCCGTCAATAGCGTCTCGAACTGCTCCTCGCTGATGACCGGCACACCCAACTGTTCGGCTTTGGCCCGTTTGCTGCCGGCTTTTTCGCCGGCTACAACGTAGTCGGTTTTTTTCGAAACGCTCGAAGCGGCGCGGCCGCCGTGCGTGGTTATCAGTTCCTTGATCTCGTCGCGGGTGTAGCGGGTGAGTGTGCCGGTGACGACCAGGGTTTTGCCTTGCAGAATTTGGGGTGTTTCGGTCCCCTTGGAGGCCGTTTCCATCTCCACACCCAGGCGGCGCAGGTCGGCGATGGTTTCGGCGCCGAAGTCGCTTTCGAGATAGTCGAAAACGCTTTGGGCGATAATAGGGCCGATCTCGTTTATCTCGCTTAGTTGTTCGGCCGGAGCGGCCAAAAGCGCGTCGATGGATTTGAAATGTTCGGCCAAAACGGCGGCCACGCGGAAGCCCACGTGGCGGATGGAGAGCGCGGCCAGGAGTCGGGCCAGGCCGCGGTTCTTGCTGCCTTCGACTCCGGAGAGCAAATTGTCGACCGACTTTTTGCCCATCCGTTCCAGCTTCATTAGCTCGTGCGGTTCGAGCCGATAGAGGTCGCCGTAGCCGCGGACTAGGCCCGCGCCGACGAGTTGGTCTACCAGCTTGTCCCCCAGGCCTTCGATGTCCATGGCGTTGCGGCCGGCGAAATAGCGGAGGCGGCCCTTGAGTTGCTCGGGACAAGTGAGGTTGGGGCAACGAATGTAGACACCGCCCTCGTCCTTGACCAATGCTTTGCCGCATTCGGGACATTCAGTAGGGAAAGCAAACGCGGGCGGGTTGCCCTTGCGCATGTGTTTTTCGACGCGCACGATGTGCGGGATGATCTTGCCGGCCTTTTCCACGACAACAACGTCGCCCGGCCGCACGTCCTTGCGTTGGATCTCGTCGGCGTTGTGCAGGCTGGCGCGGCTGACGGTGGTGCCGGCCAATTCGACCGGTTCGAGTTCGGCCACGGGCGTAATGGCCCCGGTTTTGCCCACCTGCACGCGGATTTCATTCAGACGCGTGACGGCCTCGTATTTTTCGAACTTGTAGGCGATCATCCAACGCGGGCTTTTCGCGGTCGAGCCCAGCCGCTGGCGCTGCTCGAAGCGATTAACCTTGAGCACCAGCCCGTCGATTTCGAAATCCAGTTCGTGCAGGCTTTCGATCAGTTCCTCGCAATGTGTCACGGCCGCGTCGAACGTGGCGAAAGACGCAACCTTGGGCGTCATGGGCAGCCCGAAGGCGGCCAATTCATCGAGGAACTCCATATGCGTCGTAGCCTTGAGGCCTTCGCAATATCCCACGCCGTGGCAGAACAGCCGCAGGTGTCGCTCGGCGCAAACGCGCGGGTCGAGCAGGCGGATGCTACCGGCCGTGACGTTGCGGGTGTTGGCATACGGCGGTTCGCCCTTGCGTTCTTGGATCTCGTTCAAACGCACCAGATCGGAGTTGGTCATGTAGATTTCGCCGCGAACTTCCAGAACCGGCGGGACGCTCTCGCCGTCGAGCCGCAGGGGGATGTCGCGGACGGTACGGACGTTGTGCGTGATATCGTCGCCCACGCGGCCGTTGCCACGCGTGAGACCGCGGACAAGTTGCCCGTTTTCGTAGAGCAAGGAAACGGCCACACCGTCGATCTTCAGTTCGACCACCCATTCGATGGGCTCGTCGTCCAAGAGCTTATAGGTCCGCTGGGCGTATGCACGAAGTTCGCCGATGCCGTAGGTGTTGTCTATCGACAGCATCGGTAGCCGGTGCTCGAACTGCATCAGGCCCTCGACCGGCTCGTCGCCGATACGTTGCGTGGGGCTGTCTGGCGTAACTAGTTGCGGATGGGCCGCTTCGAGCTTGGCCAGCGATTCGAGCAGGCGGTCGTACTGGAGATCCGTGATTTCCGGCGCGGCATTCACATAATACAGACGGTTGTGATGGCGAACCTGCTCACGCAGCCGCTTAATTTCGTCGGCCGGGCTGGTTGTCATGGCGAAAATCCTTTTTCGGGTTAAGTAGGGTAGCCCCGATAGCTTGTCTATCGGGGTGCCGCAGGCACAAGAGGGAATCGCACCGCCCTTATAAGCCTCTTGCGGCTACCCGTTTAGTGTTACTAGCTCAATTACATCCGCAAGCCACCGTGCAGGGCCCCGACATATCGCGCAGCGGGTGCGGGATCAGGCAGATGAACTTGAACGGGCCGCTGCCGGCGTTGCGGAACTGGTGCAATTCGTTGGGCTTGACGAAGATGACCGAGCCGGGCGACAGCGGGTGTTCGACGTTGCCTTCGAGCGCGACGCCGTTGCCTTCGAGCACGAAAACCTCATGCTCGTAGGCGTGCGTATGCTTGGGTGTGTGTCCGCCGGGGGCGACTTCGAACTGCCTCATGCTGAAACTGGGTGCTCCGTCGGGCTCGCCGATGAGGCAGCGGATTTGGCAGCCCACGGCTCCTTCCATATCGACCGGGGCGGCTTCAACTTGTTGGTACTGAACGACTTTCATTACGATGGGTCCATAAAAATCTGGTTGAAAACACGGGCGTAAACCACCATTATACAAGAAAGACGTCTGGTGAGAATCGGGCCATGCCACCCGGGTGGGGGTAGGGAGAATGGCCAATGTTCAAGGTACAATGATCAATGTCCAATTCCTGCTCATCGGGCCGAATTGTAACGGCGTTGTAACATCCGGCAATTGTGCCTTGATCATTGAACATAGATCATTGTACATTGAACCTATAGGCCTTTCCCTTCAAACTGATTTTTCCCAAACGGGACACAACAACATGTCTACCGCTGGCCCGTGTCGGATTTTGACCGTAGAAGACGACCCAGCCATCCGACGGGGGATCGTCGATGCGTTGGCGTTTGCCGGTTATCGGACGCTCGAGGCCCACGACGGGCATGTGGGCATGGAGATGGCGTTGGCCGCGGATCTGGATCTTGTGATTCTCGACGTGGTGCTGCCCGGGCCCGATGGGTTCGAGATTCTCGCTCGGGTTAGGCAGATTCGCCCGACCTTGCCGGTTATCATGCTCACCGCTCGCGGCGACGAGTCGGACCGCGTGCGGGGGCTGGGCGACGGGGCCGACGACTATGTGGTCAAGCCCTTCAGCGTGAAGGAGCTGATAGCGCGGGTTGAGGCCGTCTTGCGACGTTCGCCCGGGCGGCCCAGCGATGTCGACGAAATCTCGGTCGCAGGCGGCATGGTCGATTTGGCGCGTCGGGAAGTGCGGCTGAGCGATGGTTCCAGATGCGAGCTATCCGAGCGGGAGGCCGAGCTGCTGCGTTATCTGGCCGCCAACCGCGGCCGCGCAATCGCACGCGACGAACTGATGGCGAATGTGTGGCGGATCGACCCCAGGGGGTTGAGCACGCGCACGATCGATATGCAGATCGCGCGGCTGCGTGAGAAGCTGGGCGACGATTCGGGCGAGCCACGCGTCGTGCTCACGGTTCGCGGCAAGGGCTATATGTTCGCCGCCGAGACGTCGCGCCAGGGGAGCGGCCAATGAAACGTTCGTGGCGGATATGGATGGCTTTCGCGATTTGCCTGGGCGTTGTGGCGGCGGCCATGGGCTGGATCTCGCTCTCCGCCTTGCGGCTGGATCGCGCGCGGGCGACGGCCCGACAGCGGGCGGCGTTGGAAGAGAATGTGCGGCTGGCCCTGTGGCGGATGGACTCGGCCTTGGCGCCACTGGTGGCCCAGGAAAGCGCTAGGCCGTATTTCGCCTACGGCTCGTTTCTGCCGGTCGATCGCGCTTATGGGCGGATGTTCAATCGTCGCCGGCCGGGCGAGACGCTCGTGCCCTCGCCGCTGTTGGGCCAACTGCCGCCACACGTGCTGGTCCACTTCCAGTTCGAACCCGACGGCCGGCTGACTTCGCCGGGCATTCCCACGGGCACGAACTACGGACTGGCCGTGCCGCGATACACGAAGCCCGAGGCGGTCGAAACCACGCGTGTGCGCGTCGGTGAGTTGGGGAAACAAATCGGCCGCGATGAGCTGCTGGCGGCGTTGCCGAAAAGTGATGCCGACCCCGTCGAGGTCGTCTATTCGCCCATCCCGCTCAACCAACAGCAACTCGACACTCAGACGCAGCAGCGGGCCGCGCGGCAGGCGTCTAACCGCGGCCAGAGCGAATACGCCGCGCGCAACCAGATCGTGGCACAACAGGCCATGGTGCAGAACGCTAACACCGCGATCTTTGCGCAAGAAACCGACACAGCCGGCGTTTTAATGACACCACTATGGTTTGGTCGGCAACTGGTACTTGCACGTCGGGTGACTGTGCGAGGGCAAGAATACGTGCAAGGCTGCCTCTTGGATTGGCCGGCGCTACGCACCTGGTTGCTTGAAGAGGTCGCCGACCTGTTGCCCCAGGCCGAGTTGTTGCCCTGCGATATAAATGCGTCCGAAGAACGAGAGTCGCGACGGCTGGCGGCGCTGCCAGTGGTGCTGATGCCGGGCGATTTACTAATGCCAAAAGAATCTACCGGCCCGGGCCTCTCGCCCATCCAGTTGTCGCTGCTGGTGGCTTGGGCGTGTGTCGTGTTGGCAGCCGCCGCGGTGGCCGGCTTGCTGGTGGGCGTGCTACGGCTCAGCGAGCGGCGGGCCACCTTCGTATCGGCCGTCACGCACGAACTGCGCACGCCGCTGACGACGTTCAAAATGTACGCCGAAATGCTGGCCGACGACATGGTGCCCGACCGCAGCGGCAGCGTGAGTACCTGCAAACGCTGATCTGCGAAGCCGACCGCCTGGGCCATATGGTTGAAAACGTGCTCACATACGCGCGGCTCGAACGTGGACGGGCCAACGGAAAACTCGAAGACATCGCGATGGGCCGCTTGCTCGAACAGATCGAACCGCGCCTGGTCGACCGAGCCGCACGGGCCGAGATGTGCCTGCAAATCGAGGTCGACGGTTCGCTGCGGGATGCTATAGTGCAAGCCAACCCCTCGGCCATCGACCAGATTCTTTTCAATCTCGTCGATAACGCCTGCAAGTACGCCAACGATGTGGCCGATCGGCGGATTACGCTTGGCACCGCGCGCGTGGGCAGCACGGTCGAGATCAG
>CAZISU010000395.1:0-6018 GCA_964541935.1 uncultured Planctomycetaceae bacterium
CTGGCGGCAATGGCAAGCCAGGCCCCTGCCAAGAAGCGCCCCGAGTGGACCCCCTGGCCTTTCTTCACGTTCGGCAACGGGCTGGGCAGCGTCAAGACGCTCGAGGGCAAGTGCAAGCTGCTCAAGGACCTGGGCTATTCCGGCATCGAGATCCACCTGAACCACGCCCAACTGCCCGAGCTGCTCAAGCAGCTCGACAAGCACTCGCTGAAGCTGTGGGCGGTCTACACCGTGCCGCTCCTGGAAAACCCGGTTGACGCCAAGCTGGGCGACTCGATCAAGCTGATGAAGGGGCGGGCCACGCGGATCGAGATGGCCATCCGCAGCCGCAAGCACAAACCCTCCGACCCCGCCGGCGACGCCAAGGGCCTGGAGATGATCAAGCGGGTCTCGGACCTCTGCGCCGACACCGGGCCGGCACCCGACTCAATAATGCGAATCCACTCGACCGCGAAGCGGCCTTTGTTGGGCGGGTCGAATCGCAAGCGGATGATCTTGCCCGCCGCGTGCCAAAAGGGATCGATGCGGTAAACATGAAAGCGGCCGTCGCCGCGAACTTCCAGAGAGTTGCAGCGATCTTGCCCAAACCCGCCGTATTGTCCGGCCGTACTGTTCGTCCAAAAAAGTTCGCTGCTTGCAATTCCATCGCACTTCATCTTGATTTCGATGTATTGCGTGGGCGTGGCGGCAACCTCGAAAATCGGGCCCCGTATGATCGGGTCATAATCGGTGGCCTGCCCCCGCAGTGCCCCTTGAGAAACCGAAACATCCTTCAGGCTCCCTGCCACCTCCCAGCCACGAAAATCACCTTCCCGATCGAAACGCCACTCGGCGACAATCTTTTCATCGGCCGAAACAAATGGACATAAACCGCAGTAGATCATTGCCACTGCCAGGGACACCGGAAGAAATAAATCTGACTTGAAATATCGATGCATCTTTTTCTCTCTTCATTAAATCCCCAGCCACCCATCATTCTAATTCATTGCCCAGCATCGTACCACCCCCCCGTAAGCAAGCCGTTATTTCTCCGCATGATGCGTGCATGCACACGCCGTGATGGAGAAATTATTCATTCGCGCCGACTTCGCGCCAGAGGGGGAGATTTACTTGCCTTGACGATAAACGTGACGTAAGTTTTCAATGCCGAGGTCGACGTCTCGACAACTATTCCTCATCTAACTTTTCACTTTTCCGTTGGTTCAAGTAATCGCATTTGTGCTAATTCGAGCAATCAGCGAGGACCATTACTTCCCAGAGCTGCGCGCAGGAAGAGGTGTATATGTGTCCCCTTATATCCAATCGGTTTAAGGCTGGAGCACGAAACAAAAAAACACTGCGACTAGAACCGCTTGAAAAACGGTTCTGCATGAGCGCAAGCAGCGTCTTGTCGTTGGTGTCGTCAAGTTGGTTTGCGGATGTTGGCGATGCAACTCTCAGCCGCCACGTTAATCCCGACTCTTTCTCGACCAACGACGTGGAAGAACTCGACAAAATTATCTCCATAGATGCCGATAGCGTGAACCAGTACGACTGGATCGTGCAGTTCAATACGGCTTCGCTCGACGGAGTTGCTTCTGTGGCCGAAACGGCCAGCCTACTGGTCGGCCAGGGCATGCAATTCGATGTGCTGCGCGGACTGGGATTGGCCGGACAAGTCGTTGTCCGCAGCTACGGATCGTCGCTCACCGAGGTCTCCGATTGGTTCTCCAGCAGCACCTGTGTGGCCAACTACGAACTGGACCTTTGCTATCAATTTCAAACCACGCCCAACGACTCCTCCTATTCCAATCTCTGGGGTATGGATAATGCGGGCGACCATGACATCGACGCCGAAGCCGCATGGAATATCTCCACCGGCAGCAGCAGTATCGTTGTGGGAGTCATCGACACGGGCGTAGACTACACGCACCCCGACCTGGCAGCCAACATCTGGACCAACCCGGGCGAGACCGCCGGCAACGGCATCGACGACGACGGCAACGGTTTTGTCGACGATGTGCATGGCTACGATTTCTATAACAACGATTCTGACCCCATGGACGATAATAACCACGGTACGCATTGCGCCGGCACCATCGCCGGGGTGGGCAACAACGGCCAGGGCGTTGTCGGCGTGAACTGGAACAGTTCGATCATGGCCCTGAAATTCCTCGGTGCCGATGGCTCCGGCTCGCTTTCCGATGCCGTAATGGCCGTCAATTACGCCACCATGATGCGCAACAGCTACGACGTCAATATCCGCGTGACCAGCAATAGCTGGGGCGGCGGCGGATACAGCACTTCGATGGCCAACGCCATCACGGCCCACAACGCCGCCGGAATCCTCTTCGTGGCCGCGGCCGGAAACGACGGCACCAATAATGATGTTGCGCCGCACTTCCCGTCCAGCTACACCCAAGCGGGCGTCATCGCCGTGGCGGCCACCGACAGCAACGACAATCTGGCAAGCTTCAGTAACTACGGCGCACAAAGCGTGGACCTCGCAGCACCGGGCGTGAGTATCTACAGCACCGTCGCCGGCGGAGGATATGCCTACTACAGCGGCACCAGCATGGCCACACCGCACGTGGCCGGAGTGGCCGCCTTGGCATGGTCGGTCGATTCAGACGCGACCGTGCTCGATGTCCGCGAAGCCATCCTGCAAGGAGTCGACTCGGTTGCCTCGCTGAGCGGGAAAATGACCACCGGCGGTCGCCTCAACGCCTTTAACACTCTCGAACTGCTCGATACGTCCGGGCCCCAGACGCCCTACATGTCGGACCTTTCGGCCTCTCCCAACCCGGCCGGCGTGGGAGAGACCGTTACACTCACCGCCGCGGGAATCACCGACTCCGACGGAAGCGTGACGGCCGTTTCCTTCTATCGCGACGATAACGGCAACGGTCAGTTCGACGAAACAGATCTGCTCATCGGCACCGACACCACCATCGTCAATTCGCAGGCTACCACCACGCTTAATACCAGCGGACTCAGTGCCGGCAACCACCTGCTCTTCGCCCGCGCACTGGACAACGACTCGCAATGGAGCCGTGCCTATAGCGCAACACTCACGCTGACATCGTCCGACCAACATGGCGACACGTCCGCCACGGCGACCCTGATCGCGGTCGGAAGCTCCACCAATGGAGAAATCCAAACCGCCACGGACGTAGATTGGTTCAAGTTCCAGGCCAGCCAGGATTGGGTATACCTGCTCGACACAGACCTGCTCACACTCTCCGACAGCGTCCTGTACCTTTATGACCAAAACGGCACGACCCTGCTCGATTCCAGCGACGACGTGTCCTGGCCCTCGGACGCCTCCTCGGCAATCGCTTGGCAGGCCCCGTCCGATGGAACTTACTTCGTCAAAGTCGCCAGCTACGACACCGAAACCGGAACGTATCGACTCAACCTGCTCGGTAACAATAAGCTCTCGGCCGTGCCCGAAAGCTTGGGCACCCTCGACTTCGAGCAAGTCAGCGGGTTGGATTTGACGTCCGGCGGCATTTCCTACGGACTAGAGGCTTCACGCGATGGTTACCTCACCGTCGAGGCCCTCTACGACGGCAATCCCGCCGACGTCGACGTCACACTCTACGATATAAACTTCAACGAATTGGCCACCTCCAGCGCGGTCAGCGGTGGGCAGCGCATCGACTGGCAGGCCTCCGCCGGCGATATCTTCTTTGTCGACATAAGTGGCAGCGTCGACGACGTCGATCTCAATCTGGCGAACCTCGTCCGCGAAAGCGGCAGCCGAGTGTATGCCTATGGAACGTCCGGCGACGATAGCTTCACATTCGCGGCCGCGGCCACGCACCAGATCACAGTCAACGGCGTCGCCTACGAGTTCAATTCGGCCAGCTTCGACCAGATTCAGTTTCACGGCCAGGGCGGCAACGACACGGCCCTGCTGACCGGCACATCCGGCGACGATACCGCATCGCTCAGCCCCACCTTCGGCACCCTCTCGGGCACAGGCTACCAGGTCTTCTCCGCCGACATCGATAACCTCACCGTCCGCGGCGGGGGCGGAAACGACACGGCCCTGCTCTACGACTCGGCCGGCAACGACGCCTTCACAGCCACGCCCGAATACGCCGTCATCTCGGGATCCGGTTACTCCAACCGCGTGGAATCCTTCGCCACCGTGCGGGCCTACTCACTCGCGGGTGGAACCGACACTGCTACCTTCTACGATTCGGCCGGCGACGATGCGTTAACCGCAACCAGCACATTTATCGAGGTCTACGGCGACGGTTTCTACAACTACGCCCAAGGATTCCATGACACATACACCTACGCAACGGCGGGCGGCACCGATAGGGCCTATCTCTACGATTCGGCTGGCGACGATTCGTTCGACGCAGTCAGCAGCATATATTGCATGATGCGCGGCGCGAACTACTTAAACTATGTCCAAGGATTCCGTTTCACTTTCACCTATGCAACGGCCGGAGGAACCGACAGGGCCTATCTCTTCGATTCGGCCGGCAACGATTATTTAAAAACAACCAGTACATATTCCGTGCTCTACGGGGATAACTTTAACAATTACACCAACGGCTTCCGCTACACCTACTCCTATGCAACCGCCGGCGGAACCGATAAGGCATATTATTATGATTCTACTGGCGACGATGTTCTATATCTCACCAGTACGTATGCCGTGATGAGCAGCGACAACTTTTCCAACTACGCCAAAGGGTTCGGATACAACTATGCCTTTGCAACGGCCGGCGGTAGCGACATCGCCCATCTATACGATTCAGCCGGAAATGATTCGTTCGACTCTGGCGGTACTTACGGAGTGATGTTCGGAGATAATTTCATAAACTACGCCGAAGGGTTCCGCTACACCAACGCCTATTCAACGGCGGGCGGCACCGACTATTCCTTTTTCTACGACACGGTGGGTGACGATACATTCGTCGGTACAACCGCATACGCTTCGATGTCCGGAGACTCTTTCGACATCAGGGCTTCGGGGTTTCGACGCAGCCACACCTTCTCGCGACACGGCGGCGTCGATAAAGCCTACATCTACGATTCGCCCGACAACGACGCTTTCGATTCAAGTAGCGTGTTCTCGTTGATGTACAACAGCAACTACTTCATGTATGCCGCCGGATACAGCTACAGCTATGGCTTTTCAACCGCGGGTGGCGTCGACCGCGCCTACCATTTCGATTCAGCCGGCGACGATACGTTCGTCGCAACCAGTACATACTCGATGATGACCAGTGATGATTCCTACCGCTACGCCGGTGGATTCCGCTACAACTACGCCTATGCATGGCACGGCGGAGTCGACACGGCTTATCTATACGATTCGGCTGGCGACGATACATTCGCCGGATCCGCAGCATACTCGTGTATGTACAACAACAGCTTCTTTAACTACGCCGGTGGTTTCGAGGACAACTATGCCTATTCAAGCGCCGGCGGATACGACCGTGCCTATTTCTACGATTCGGCCGCAAACGATCGTTTCTCGGCCGCCGCCGACCTGGCCATGTTCGATTACGCCGCATCCGACGTAAACGCCATCGGCTTCAACTGGGTTCGCGCCTCCGCTACAGCCGGCGGAACCAACACCCGAGAAACCGGAGCCGTCGACTTCGTGCTCGAATATATGGGAACCTGGACCGGCGCCTAATGGCCAGTTGAAAAAGTCAAAAGGGTGGCTGGGGATGAGCGTAGCGTAACCCCAGTTTTCCGCGACCAAGGGCTTCGCTACACTCATCCCCAGCCACACATAAAAGTCGCAGTATCCCCGGCCCTGCTGTTGAGTTTCTTGGCGTAGCGTGTAAACTTAATGGTTCTTCACTCATTTTAGTGGGTGCATCTGGATGAATAGCTTGTTCGCCCATCCGCTTGCGGCGGCTTTGGAACGCCAGACACCGTCGCCATTTAGAGTTTAAGATGTGCTCCCGGCTAAGTACGGGTTCCTTGTATATTTCAGTAGAGCCACACAGCGCTGTTTTTTGTATAGTAGTGCTCCATGTTATGGACTGGCAAGGGGCCCCTTGC
>CAZISU010000396.1:0-6013 GCA_964541935.1 uncultured Planctomycetaceae bacterium
AGGCGATGGGGAAATTTTCCCAGCCCTTGAGATTGGCGGGCAAGACCAGCATGCCGGCCGGGATATCCATCGTGCCGGGCGAGCCCAGTCCCGCACTCTTGATGTCCGATGCCTGTAACCCCGCCTGGGCAATGGCGTCGGTCACGGCCTGGCCCATGCGCCGGGCGCCGTCTTCGGGGCCCTTGGGCGTGTCGGTGGGAACACTCAGCCAAGACATGGGCCGGCCAAAATCGTCGACCACCCCGGCCTTGACGTTGGTCCCGCCCAGATCGACTCCCACGTAATACGGTGCCCGGGCTTCTTCCTTTGTAATGAATTGGCGTGTTTCGGACATAGCGCTATCTTATTTGGTTTTCGGTTGCTGGGCAGATCGCCTATCGGGGGGTAAGCTAATATAAACCTTATAGTATATGTCCTGGCCTGGATGGTGGCAATCGTCGCACAAAAAGGCCCGTTGAATCGAAAGCCCCGCCGCAGCGAAAGCCCCGCCGCAGCGAAAGCAAAGTGTGCTTTTCTGGCAAAGTTCCAATAATGCCCAGTGTCTGGCGAATAAGACGAATGGCTGGAAATACTAATCGCGAAGCGCAAGCAAATACTAAGCGCGAAGCGCAAGCGAGGGACAAATGCGGTATCGATGTTGCTGTCCCTCGCTTGCGCTTCGGGTTGGTGTTCGGGACAGTATTATTGTAAACATCTGAAAAACCGCCCTCCAGAGGGGGGCGGGGGCGTGAATTCATCGTGCTTTCTTGCTATACTGGGTGAATGAAACGAAGATTAATGAGAACGTGGATTATTATAGCACTGATTATTTTGGTGCCCGGCGGGTTGATCACCCTGGCGGCCCCGCACGTTCGCGCTTATTGGAAAGAGCGCAACCGCATAAAATATCGTGAAGCGGAAGTCAAAAAGGGCGACATCGAGGTCATTAGAAACTCGACCGGAACGGTGCAGCCAGTCTTGCGAGTGCAGATAGGTTCGCGTGTTTCAGGTCCCATTACCGAGTTGCTGGTCGATTTCAACGACAAGGTTAAAGCAGGACAGTTGATGGCACGCGTCGATCCGCGACTCTATAGAGCCGCGCTGGCTCGCGACGAGGCCTCACTGGCCACGGCCAAGGCCAACGTGGTTAAGGCCACCGCTCTGTTGGAGCAAGCCCGCAATGACGAAAAACGGGCCGAGGCTTTACGCGAGATCAACGAAGAGTATCTGGCCGACACGACGATGGACCAGTACAAGTACACCCGCATGTCGCTTGAAGCGCAGCTCGATATTGCCCAGGCATCGGTCAAGCAGGCCGAGGCCAATTTGGAAAACTCCAAGGTGAATTTGAGTTATACGGAAATCCGCTCGCCGTATGACGGGATCGTGATCGACCGCAAGATCGACGAGGGCCAGACGCTGGCCGCGCAGTTCACCGCGCCTGAGCTTTTCGTGGTTGCACCAAAAATGGAAGAACTGATGTACGTCTACGCCTCGGTTGACGAGGCCGATATCGGCTACATTCGCGAAGCGGAAAAACGTGAGGAGCCGGTCGAGTTCACCGTCGATGCCTATCCCGAGAACTTGTTCAAGGGCACGGTTTTCCAGATCCGCATGAATCCCACCACGGTCCAGAACGTGGTGACCTATCCCGTCGTGGTCAAGGCTCCCAACACGGACATGAAGTTGATGCCTGGCATGACGGCCAGCATTTCCTTCCAGGTCGAAGAACGCAAGGATGTGGTTAAGGTGCCCAACGCGGCCTTGCGGTTCTATCCCAAGCCGTCGCAGGTGCGGCCCGATGACAAAGAGATTCTCGATGGCGTTGTCGAAGAGAACAAGCCCGAAGAAGAGGAAGATAGCGGCGTCGTGCAGACTCGTTCGGCGGCCGACGTGGCCGAAGCCGGTAAAAAACGACACAAGCGGCACGTCTGGGTCGTCGACGGCGACTTCCTCCGCGCCATCGAAATCACCATCGGCACCAGCGGCAACAAGTTCTCTGAACTAATCGAAGGCGATTTAGAGCCGGGGCAAAAGTTGGTCTCGGGTGTAGAAAAGTAGCAGGAACAGGAAATGAGGAATGACGAAATCAGAATGAGGAAAGAATGACGAAATGTCCAATACCGAACATCTAGTTGGGTGAGCGGCACGGCGCTAGTATCCCGTTGAAAAGCTGCGACTTGTGATGGGTGGCTGGGTTTCGGGAGCTTCGCCCTCCCGAAACCATTTTTCAACGGGCCGCTCACACCTGACATCTGACATCTGACATCTGACACCTCACACCTCACACCTTTAACAATGAAAATATTCGTCACCCTACGAATCGCGCTGCGAGCCTTGCGTAAGAACAAAATGCGCGCCGGCTTGACGGTTCTGGGCGTGGTGATCGGCATCGCCGCGGTTACCACCATGGTTTCCATCGGGCAAAGCGCCAGCCAACTCGTGCAGGGTCAGTTCGAAGCCTTCGGCACCAACGTGATCGTGGTTTTTCCACAGCGGCATCGACGGGGCGGCGTGCATCACGGACGTGGCGGGGCGGTTACGCTCACCGCCCAGGACGCCGAAGCCATGGTCGAGGAATGCCCTTCGATTATTGCCGCTTCGCCTATCGTGGGCGGCTGGGGCCAGGTCGTCTACGGCAATGTCAACTGGAAGCCCGACTCGGTCAGCGGCGTGGGTATGGATTATCTCACCGTGCGAAACTGGGGACTGCGTCGCGGCGGCTTCTTTACCGAAAGTGATATCACCTCGGCCGCCAAGGTCTGCGTCATCGGCCAGACGCTGGTCGCCAAGCTCTTCCAAACCTCCGACCCCCTGGGCGAGACGATCCGCATCAACAACATCCCCTTCCGCATCATCGGCATCCTCGAGGAGAAGGGCGCCAATCTGGTGGGCGAGGACCAGGATAACGTGGTCATGGCCCCTTGGACCACCGTGAAAAAACGCTTGCGTGGTTCGTCGTTCAACAACGTTGACGTGGTGCTGGCCTCCGCCCGGTCGGTCGATCGCATGAGCGATGCAGAGCAGGAAGTTAAACAATTGCTCTTCGAACGACACCGCATCCCGCCCGGCGAACCGGCCGACTTCGGCGTGAAAAACACTACCGAAATTGCCAAAGTGCTGGGCATCGTTACCGGCACCATGACCGCCTTGCTTTCGTCCATAGCCGGCATATCGCTGCTGGTGGGCGGCGTGGGCATCATGAATATTATGCTGGTTTCGGTTACCGAACGCACCCGCGAGATCGGCATCCGCCTGGCCGTGGGCGCACGCGGACGCGATATCCTCATGCAGTTCCTGGTCGAAGCCGTCTTGCTCTCGGGCGTGGGCGGTTTAATCGGGTTCAGCCTGGGCGTGGGTGCCTCGATGGGTGCGACGACCGCCATCAATTCGTTCATGGCAGTCGAATGGCCCATGGTGGTCTCTTTCAAAGCCGGCATTTTGGCCATCGTTTTCGCCGGTGGCGTGGGCGTGTTTTTCGGCTTCTATCCGGCCCTGCGGGCTAGTTGCTTGGATCCCATTGATGCGCTTAGATATGAGTAGGCAGAGGATAGAGGACAGGAAATGAGGAATGTCGAAATCAGAATGAGGAAAGAATTAAGAATGCGTGAATGTAGAAGCTCGAATTGTATGTCATTAACAGGGTTATTGGTAAACGTGTGTTGTTATTCGTAACGTGATTCTTTCGACATTTAATCATTCCTAATTCCTAATTCTTTCTTCATTTGAGCTTCTTCATTCGACATTTTAAATTTCCACATCTCAATCACTCATCGACTGTTTCACTATGTCTCTAATCCAACTAACCGACATCACCAAAACCTACTCGCTCGGCGAGATGAAAGTCCACGCCCTGTGCGGTGTGTCGCTCAACATCGAACAGGGCGAATACGTGGCCCTGATGGGAGCCTCGGGCTCCGGCAAATCGACCTTGATGAACACGTTGGGCTGCTTGGATCGCCCCTCGACGGGCAGCTATCTGCTCGACGGCAAGGAAGTCAGCACCATGTCGCGCGACGCGCGGGCCAGGCTGCGCAACCGGCAGATCGGTTTCGTCTTCCAGAACTTCAACCTCCTGGCCCGTACCAGCGCCTTGGAAAATGTGGAACTGCCCCTCTTGTACACCAGCGGAGTCTCCAGCCGCGAGCGTCGCCGACGGGCCGTCGAAGTGCTCGAAAAGGTGGGGCTCGACGACCGCATGGACCACCACCCAGGGCAACTCTCCGGAGGGCAGCAGCAACGCGTGGCCATCGCCCGCTCGCTGGTCAACCGCCCGGCAATCCTCATGGCCGACGAGCCGACGGGCAATCTCGACTCGAAAACCAGCCGTGAAGTCATCCGCATCCTCGACGAACTCAACCGCGAGGAAGGCATTACCATTATCCTCGTGACCCACGACCAAGAAGTGGGCGAAAACGCTAAACGCACGCTCGTGCTCCGCGATGGACTGGTGGTAACTGACACAAACGACTTTTCCGAGGCCGTCAAGGCAATTCACTACCGTGGCGACGATGCAGAACCGGCCCTCCCCCAGCCGCATATAGTCAGCGCCGAGATCGTCACCGAAGTCGAGTCAGCGGAACGGAGCTAGCCGCCCGTTGAAAAACAGCGGCTTGTGATGGGTGGCTGGGGCAAAGCGAAGCGGTGCCCCAGTATTTCACGTCGGGGCTTTGCTTCGCTCAGCCATACCGAACATGACAAGACGTGACAAGCACACCCCATGACCCCAGTAAAACTTGTTTCCACAAACCCCGAATAAGCTTGACAAGCAACAAAAAATTTGATCAAATTCAGAGAGTGAGGTTAGCTCACTGGGGTAACCCCAGACCTCACAACGTCTTTAACAATTTGAAACGAGACAAGCAGGAACGCCAATTCCCACTTGCCTCTGGCCACCTCTTACTTGCTGGAGTAAAAAATGGTTAGTACTACTGTACAAAATTCTCAGTCTATCGTCAATCCATCCTCTTTAATGACGATTTCCCAAGCTAGTGATTATTGTCAATGCCATCCCCAGACGTTACGGGGCCACGTTCGAAAGAACCGTCTGACGGCTTACAGGATCGGCCCCACTGGATGGCTACGCTTTGACCAAGCAGAGTTGTCCAAGTTATTTGGCATACGGGTAGAAAAGGAAATTCAGAAGAAAAGGGTATGTATACTGGGCAGGGTTAGCAGTGACAAACAAGCCGAATATGGCAAATCCCAAATGATGCGACTACGCAAACACGTTAAAGAACAATATGGCGAATCCAATCCCTTAGAGTTTTTTGAAATTTGTTCGGCATTTGGAAATCGTAAGGCGTTGGGGAACGCTATAGACGCAATCATTGACGGGAAAGTTGACGTTTTAGTAGTGGAGTATCGGGATAGATTAAGTAGGACAAGTGCCCTTACTAATCTTGTCAAGCACATCTGCCGACGTTACGGTGTGGAAATCGTCTATGTGGAGAAAAGCGAAGCAGATCCAAACAGCTTCCAAACGGGACTAGAAGAGCTACTAGAAATGACCTGTCATCTTACGGCCAAACAGAATGGACTCAAAGCGGGCAGTCGTTGCCGCATTAACTTGTCAGAGAAATGTACTAGACGATTGTTTGAGCTTAAGACACAAGGGTTGGGCGAACGTTCAACATTAGAGGTTCTAAAACAGGAAAAGTATACGGACATGGAGGGCAAGCCGCTAACCAGGACGGTATTTAGTTATCTGCGTAATAATTGGCAAGTCTTGTCCAAGATGTATAACGGGAAAGTCACCACACAAACGTCATTTGAGAAATTCGCCAGATTACATATCTCTAAAGTGGTGAGAAAATCAGGGGGAAAATCAGGAAAGAAACACACGTCCATTAGTAGAAAAAAGATAGTGGATTCTTATTCTCGTTGGTGTCTAGATAATGACGAGTTAGAAGTCGCCAATGGGACCATATCGAAAATAATTTCTCGCTTGTATAGCCCTAAGAAAAGTGTGTCAAATACTATGAGGTGGCCTGGGTTGTCAAGGCGCCGAATTGGGTTATTTAAGGTGAATTCT
>CAZISU010000397.1:0-6011 GCA_964541935.1 uncultured Planctomycetaceae bacterium
GCCGACGAGGTACACCTCGTGCTCAGCAGCGGCGCCGGATCCCGGGCGTTGCGACAAACGGCACAACAGTTTGCCGCCGTCGGCACAACGTCGCTGATCCTCACGAAGTTGGACGAGTCAACGGCCTTGGGCAACCTGCTGCCGCTGTTGCAATCGAGCAATCTGAAGTTGAGCTACCTTACCAACGGACAGAATGTGCCCGACGACATCGAGACGGCCGAGGCGGCTCGCCTGACGCAACTAATCATGGCCGGCGAACCGGCCATGCTCGAATAAGAGACACGGTATAAAGTTATGGTCGATCAAGCAAATGAACTCAGAGAGCTGGTCCGTCGCGAGGCCGACCGCTTGCAAACCTCTGCCAGCGGGCAGCCATGGTTTCTGGCGGTGAGCGGCGGACGCGACGGCGTGGGCACAACCACGGTGGCCTTGAACGTGGCGATCCAGGCATCGCGTTTGGGACGACGTGTGTTGCTGGTCGACGCCGACCCGAACCGCGGCGACACGGCAGATATTTGCCGTCTGGAAGAACGCCATACGCTGGCCGACGTTCTGTCCGCTCGCCGAAGTGTCAGAGAAGCCATACAACCGGGCCCGGCCGGCATTTGGATTTTGGCCGGCGGTTGTACGAGTAGTTGGACGGATGGTCGCGAAGATATTAGCCCAGGACAATTTCACGCCCGGCTCATACACCCGCTTAAAACAATGGGCCAACGATTCGATGTGGTCGTTATAGACGCCGGCAATGGCGCAAACCTCGCAACGCTCGAACGCCGCCAGGCGGCCGACGCCGTGCTGATGGTAACCAATACGGATCTGCCCTCGATTATGGACGCCTACGCCTCGGTGAAACACTCCGCCGCGAAGGAAATGTCGATACCCGTCCACTGCCTGGTGAACATGTCGCCCGATGACGAGGCCGCCGCCAACGTGTTCGGCCGGCTGGAGCAATCCTGTCGGCGTTTCTTGGGTATTCGCCTGCAAGACGCAGGCCACTTGCCCGAAGATTCCAGCGTGGCCGAGTTGCCCCCCGCAGGACAGCATATAGTGAAGGCCACCAAGCAATCACCCGTTGTCGATCGGTTGGCTCGACTGATCGAGTCGTTGATCCCAAAAGAAAGAGCATTAACGCGTCAGGCGGGCTAAACCCGTAGGCCGGGTTACAACCCGGCAATGAAACGGGCAACAAATACAATGCCGGGTTATAACCCGGCCTACGAATAATTAGGTAACAATATTACCTAAACTACCCACGTTAGCGACCCAGAGTAACCGGCAAAGCTTCCTTAAAAGGAGTATTTTCAATAAACCGCAAAATCGACTCAACCGGAACAGTGAAGCTGCCGATACTAAGACCACCGATGGCAATGGAGTCATCGTTATAGAGCATTATTTGCGTCGATTTTATTGTCCAATGGGTCGAATCAGTGGCACACACATATGCCGGAATTCTCGGACCTTTGGCAATGACAGCGGCCTTGATGCGAGGCTTGGCGTCCGGATCGGTTTCGGAAACGCTGGTGATTACCGCTTGGATATGCCTGGTGGTTTTCGCCTGTATCGGCGCGGCCGTAGGGGCCGTGGCCGGTTGGATAGTCGAGCAGTCGGTTCGGGACAGAGTGTTGGCCGAATTGGAAGCGGTCGAGCCCGGCGGCTCGGACGCGGCAGAGACGAAGTGAGTTAAATAGGGCAAGGCAATAATCATCACGATTGGCTATCGATTGACGGCTGCCACCCACAGCACAATCACGGAGGATTGAATGGCAACCACGACAGTACCTGAAGACATCAAAGACCTATGGGTCGTGTTCAAGCAGGACATGACCGACCAGGAACTACGCAACCGCCTGGTCGAGACATATCTGCCGCTGGTTAAATACAACGGCGAGCGGATTTGGGCGCGTCTGCCCGAGGGCGTCGAACTCGACGACCTGATCTCGGCCGGTATCTTCGGTCTGATGGACGCAATCACTGCTTTCGACCTTTCGCGCGGCGTCAAGTTCGAGACCTATTGCGTGCCGCGTATACGCGGAGCCATGCTCGACGAGTTGCGCACGATGGACTGGGTGCCACGTCTGGTCCGCTCGAAGGCCAGCAAGCTCAATGCTGCCATCAAGAGCCTCGAAACCCGGCTGGGACGCCATCCCACCGAAATCGAGTTGGCCGAGAAGATGGAGATCACCGTCAAGGAACTCGAGAAGATGATGGTCGACGCCAACGCCGTCAACCTCATCAGCCTAAACAAAAAGTGGTACGAAACCGACAGCTACAAGGACGTGCGAGAGATCGACATCCTTGAAGACAAAAAGGGCGAAGACCCCACCCGTCGCGTGCACCAAAACGACCTCATGCGGCTGGTAACCAAGGGACTCAATCGCAACGAGCGATTGATCATCATCCTCTACTACTACGAAGAACTGACCATGAAGGAGATCGGTGCCACCTTGCATCTCTCCGAAAGCCGTGTCAGCCAAATGCACAGCTCTATCGTGCAACGCCTGCAAAATCAACTCGGTCGACGCAGGCCGGAGTTTGGCGGGTAAACACTATCTTAATACCCACATGAAATAGACCGCCAAGGCTATCAGCAAAGCGGCCATGCCGACCAGCAGTCCTACCACGCGGCTGCCGATCTGTTCCGGCGGGGCATGGCCCAACTCGACCTCGAAACCGTCCTCGAACCGGTGCGAGCACATGGCGCAGTCCCGCGGAAACTCGGGCATAAAAGGTTCGTCGCAGGTGGGGCACATCAAGACGATTCTTTCCGGCTGGTCGTCATGCTCCAGCTCGGTTTCGGGTGCAGGCGAAGCAGCGGGCTGCTGCGTCGCACAGGCCCCTTGCGATCCGCATTGACATCTGTCGGAACCGTGTCCCTTCTCGCCCCCCTTTTCATCCGTGCCGATCTCCGCCAATCCCATCCCCCACACGAACTCGCTATCGGCTTCGGGGAACTCGCTGCCGGTGGTTTTGCAAACCGGGCAGCGCGTGATCCGCTCGGCGCCGCACTCCGGACAACGGGGCCATTCGTGCAGCACGGGGCCTTGATCATCTTCCCCGCCCGCCTCTTCAGGGGCCTGCTGCAGGGCCGCCTCCGCACCGGCCCGGTCGTAGTCCATCGCGATTTTGCGCGCGACCTCGTAGTCGGGCTCGTCGACGACCACCCTGGCCAACGTATTCCAGCCCACATAGTCCACGCCCGAACCGCTTTCCAAGGAAGCGTTGGCCACGACCGCACGAATACCGGCCTCTTCCAAAGTGTTTTTCAGCAGATAAGCCTGCTGCACGTTCTTGGCGGCGTAAACGACCTTTGGTGAATCATGCATTTCTCGGATTCCTGATTATGTAGGGTGCTGATATTTTGCTTGTGTATGAAATACTAACCCGAAGCGCAAGCGAGGATGGCTGGATTTGATCCTTAAACTTCCGCGACTCGCTTGCGCTTTGGGTTAGTGTTTTTTAGCGTGGATTCCTAACGGCACTGCCCATATCCTAGCGTTCCGCCGCGAATTGGCAAGCGGGCGGCCCCTCTGTGGTTGACGCCGCCGTCACCCGTGGCTTATCATGACAATCGACATTACAAACCAGTCCTAAGAACCGTTTTTTTGCATTATACGGGAGACTGCGGCAATGACCTTCAGACTGTTGCGACCGGGTGTTTTTGCGTCATTTTCAATAGCTTGCGCTCTCTTCCTAATCTTGGCATCTACCCCCCTTGCCTGGTCGGCCGCTCCGCGCGTGCTCGACGAGGGCAAGCTGCCCGACGACGCACGGCTGGGGCCACTGTGCGAATTGTATAAGGGCTACTTCCCCTTCACCGTGCCGACCACGCCCCAGGCCTGGTCACAGCGTGCCGACAAGTTGCGCCGCCAGCTCCAAGTCGCCGTGGGACTCTGGCCCATGCCCACCAAGACGCCAGCGGGCGCGGTTGTGCATGGCAAGATTGACCGTAAGCTCTACACGGTCGAAAAGGTCTTCTTCGAAAGTTTCCCCGCACATTTTGTAACGGGCAATCTGTATCGCCCCAAGGGCCGCCAAGGCAAGCTGCCCGCCGTGCTCTGCCCACACGGACACTGGCCCGAAGGTCGCTTCCACGACCACGGCACAAAGCAAATCCGCTGGGAACTTTTCAACGGGGCCGAACGTTTCCAACTGGCCGGGCGTTTTCCCTTGCAGGCCCGTTGTGTGCAATTGGCCCGCATGGGCTGCGTTGTGTTCCACTACGACATGGTCGGCTACGCCGATAGCAAACAACTAGAGCACCGCGCCGGCTCACGAGCCAAAATGAACACGCCCAAGGATTGGGGCTATTTCAGCCCGCAGGCCGAAGCCCGTCTGCAACACCAGATGGGCTTGCAGACTTACAACTCGGTACGGGCCTTGGATTGGATCGGCAGTTTACCCTACGTCGACACCAAACGCATTGCCGTCACCGGCGCCAGTGGCGGAGGCACGCAGACCTTCGTGCTTTGCGCGTTGGACCCGCGCCCGGCGGTCGCCTTCCCGGCCGTAATGGTATCGACGGCCATGCAGGGCGGCTGCACTTGCGAAAACGCCAGCCTGCTGCGCGTGGGCTCGGGCAACATCGAACTGGCCGCGCTGATCGCCCCGCGTCCGCTGGGAATGACCGCCGCCGACGATTGGACCAAGGAGATCGCCACCAAGGGCCTGCCCGAACTCAAGCAGCTCTACAAGATGCTGGGCGTGGAGAATCTTGTAATGGCCCGCTCGCTGGTGCATTTCCCGCACAACTACAACTATGTCTCACGCGGGGCCATGTACCATTGGCTCAACAAGCACCTCAAGCTGGGCTTCGAGGAGCCGGTGGTGGAAGAGTCCTTCCAGCCGCTCTCGACCGTCGACATGAGCGTTTGGGACGACAAGCACCCCAAACCGCCCGCGGGCGACGACTACGAACGCTCGCTGCTGAATTGGATCACGTCCGATTCCGAAAAGCAAATGGCCGCGTTGGTTCCCAGCGACCAAAAGTCTTTACAAAAATTCCACAAGATCGTCGGCGGTGCCCTCGACGCCATGATCGGACGACGTTTGCCGGAAAAAGACGCCGTCAAGATGGCTCAGCGTAAAGACGAGTCGCTAGGTGAATACAAACTGTCGTGTTTTCTGATCCGTAATACGGCCCAGAAAGAAGAGTTGCCGGCCGTGCTGCTTGAAGGTAAAAAACCAGCCGATAAATCGCTACGGTTTGTGGTTTGGATCGACCGGCAAGGCAAAGCCGGCCTGTTCGACGAGGCCGGCCAGCCTATCGCCCCGGTCCGCAAGCTCTTGGACGCGGGCCGCGCGGTCGTGGGCGTCGACCTTTTCGGGCAAGGTGAATTCACCAAAGACGGCAAGCCCATCGCCAAGGCTCGACTCAACGAGAGCGGGAGCGACACCTGGGCCAAGTACGCCGGATACACCTTCGGTTACAACCACCCGGTTTTTGCAAAGCGAGTACATGACATCCTCAGTACGGTCGCTTTGCTGCGAGACATGCAGCCGCAACCCCAGAGCATCGATCTGGTGGGCTTCGAGGGAGCCGGCCATTGGGTGGCTGTCGCGCAGGCCATTGCAAGGGCCGAGGCCGGTGGGGACATCAGTCGCACAGTTATCGACACAGCCGGTTTCCGTTTCGCAAATATCACGTCCCTCGACGACCCCGACTTCCTGCCCGGCGGAGCCAAATACTTGGACCTGCCCGGCATGTTGGCGCTCTGCGCCCCCGCCCCCATGTGGTTGGCCGGCGAAGGAACCGATCCGGAGATTGTCAAAAAAGCGTATAAAGCGGCCGGAAAAGCCGACGCACTGTCGGTCCCCGCCGACAAAGAAACAATTGACGATGCAATAAAATGGTTGCTCTCGAAATAATTTCATCTCACATAAAACATATCCCCTCTCAACAGGAGACCCTATAGTGTGTCAAGAAAACGATCATCCCAGCATCGGACGGCGCAATTTTCTTAAGGCCGCCATGGCCGGCCTGTCGGCCGCCGGGTTCGGCAGCCAGGCCTTGG
>CAZISU010000398.1:0-6006 GCA_964541935.1 uncultured Planctomycetaceae bacterium
GGCTCAGGGACACTTACTACTCGGAAACCGACATTGCCCCATTCACCCATCGGGAAAGCATTAAAACTTCTCCAGGTTTCCAGATGGTTGTCAACGTATGAGCCACCACGACATGCTGCTTGGGGTAAGTAATCGGGTCGGTCATCCATATTTTCAACCCACTCCCATACAGTTCCGCACTGATCGAAGGTGCGGTAGGGGCTTCCGGAGTTCTCGTGAGCGCCGACCTCCGTCCGCCAGTATGGTGGGCCGATTGTAATCCCTGAAAAGTTGAACGTCGCATTGTTACCTGGATCGACCGGCTCAATTAGTGCAGACCAAGGCTGGCTGTCGCTGCTGGTTGGGTATTTAAAATAGTTGCCTAACACGCCATCGTTTTTGTGATAGGCTGCCTTGTACCACTCATCATCGGTGGGAATTGCCCACTGCCAATCAGAATTACGGTTGATTGCGCCCATGGCGGCCCAAAGCGCATCCCACTCAACACTGTCGTCTGGAGGATACTCACCGTTAGGTCCATAGTAACTCTGGGTAGCAGAAAGGCTGTACACCCCGTCCTCAGTGGTATTGTAGTCTTGTGCTCCAGTTGGTTGGCCGTTGTGCAGCCAATTGCAAAAACGCGCAATATCGCCCCAAGAGACCAGATGCACCGGGCGGTTCTCCCAATCAGCGGCAGTTGATCCGGGTACTTCATCCGTGCCACCGCAAAAGTCATATGTGTAGCTTCCACTGTTGTCGTGCCGTGTGATCTGGCAGCCACGTTCATGGGCATCCATTAATGGATTGTAGAGCCCATAGGGATCTGTTTTAGCCACCGCGTTGAGGAACTCGCAATACTGCCCGGCAGTCACCTCGAATTTTCCGATGTTGTAGGCATAAGCAACGCTTCCCTTGCCATTGGCATCATAGGCGTTGCCAAGATTCCCCACCGGCACGGTCTCGATGGTTACGGCTTGTGCGATAGTTGCCGATAACACAATCACCGCGACGGCAAACAACCATTTCAACAGAATCATCTCTTTCATCGGTAGCATCCCCTCTTTTTTTTAGTACCCGATATATGTGTGCTCCGACGATCGGGCAAACGATCACCGTCTGCTTATTCACTCAATGTGACATAACACAACTGATTGTCAATACTTTTAATCCTCGCACCCCCCAAGAATTGTGTAGAAAACGGTTAGCACCGGTTATCGAGCCGGTGTGCCGCAGCCACAAACAAATAACGCCTTTACCCACGCCCTCCTGTCGCTTCGCGACCCCGGTTCAAGAACCGGGGCTACCCAGTTAATAATCATAATAACCCGCAAAAAATCCCCAGTTTCACTTACCCGGCGGTATTTGAAGGCCGATAACGGGAGCATCCCTTCTCAGATGTCGGGCAGTCAGCTCGGCGTAGGCCGTAAATCCGGTTGAGCAATCGGGTTGATCTTACGGCGACAAGTCCAATCCGGTCAAAGCGAGCTATAAAGGCCAGTGGTACAGAATTTATATAGAGCAGGGGATGGTCTACCGCTGCTGGGGGTTCATTGACGGTTTGCGGTTAGACGTATAGATTGGCGCATTTCATTTTCACAAAATGAGCCGGCCAGGTAGATCGTAACGAATGCGTTAGGGAATTGCCCCTCCCCCCCGTCGCGATGCTACCAGCGGTTTGCACGTTTCAGCATAAATAGCACAATTTTTGTCACATTCCATAAAAGGGAAGAGTTTAATGGCTAAGTACGTTTATAGTTTTGGTACGACCGGCACCGATGGCGACGCCACGATGCGGAATCTTTTGGGCGGCAAGGGCGCCAACCTGGCCGAAATGGCCAATATGAAGCTTCCGGTCCCGGCCGGCTTCACGCTCACGACCGAGTGCTGCGTTGAGTTCCTGGCCGAGGGCGGCAAGTTCCCCGCCGGCTTGGACGAGGAAATCGCCACCGCTTTGAAGAAGACCGAAGAAGCGATGGGCATGAAATATGGCGCCGCCGATGACCCGCTGCTGCTGTCGAGCCGCAGTGGTGCCCGCCAGTCGATGCCCGGCATGATGGAAACCGTCTTGAACGTCGGCCTCTGCACCGCGACCATTCCCGGTCTAATCAAGAAGTCGGGCTCCGAGCGATTCGTCTACGACGCCTATCGCCGTCTGATCACGATGTACTCCGACGTGGTCATGGAAAAGGCCGACGAGATCGAGCCCGCCGAGGGCCAGGGCATCCGCGTTCAACTTGAGAAGCTGATGGACGCCGTGAAGGAAGCCAAGGGCTACAAGTCCGACACTGACCTGAAGGCCGAAGACCTGAAGACGCTTTGCGAGCAGTACAAGGTTAAGGTCAAAGAGGTTCTGGGACGCGATTTCCCGGACGACGCCATGGAGCAGCTCACCGGCGCCATTAAGGCCGTCTTCAAGAGCTGGAACGGCAAGCGAGCCATCTCCTATCGTCGCATCGAAGGCCTGGATGACAACTGGGGAACGGCCGTCAACGTACAGAGTATGGTCTATGGCAACATGGGCGATACCTCGGCCACGGGCGTTGCCTTCAGCCGCAACCCGGCCACGGGCGAGAACAAGTTCTACGGCGAATGGCTCATCAACGCCCAGGGCGAAGACGTGGTGGCCGGCATCCGCACGCCCAGCCCCTTGAACGAAGAGACCAAAAACGAGCAGAACAAGCACCTCGATTCGCTCGAAAAAGAATGGCCCGAGTCTTATAAGGAACTCGTAGACATTCGTAATAATCTCGAACAACACTACACCGACATGCAGGATATCGAGTTCACCATCCAGGATGGCACGCTCTACATGCTGCAATGCCGTAGCGGCAAGCGTACGGGAACGGCCGCTTTGAACATGGCCATGGACATGCTCAAAGAGGGCCTGATCGACGAAAAGACAGCCGTCACGCGAGTCGAACCGGCCCAGTTGGACGAGCTGCTGCACCCCATCATCGACCCCGTGGCCGAGAAGAGCGTGAAATCGTTCGTTCGCGGTCTGCCGGCCGGTCCCGGTGGCGCCAGTGGTGAGATTGTCTTCACCTCGACCGCGGCCGTGACCGCGCAACAGGCTGGCAAGGTCTGCATCCTCGTGCGTGAAGAAACCAACCCCGAGGACGTCGAAGGTATGCGAGCGGCCGAGGGTATCCTCACGGCACGCGGCGGCATGACCAGCCACGCGGCACTCGTGGCCCGCGGTTGGGGCAAGTGCTGCATCGTGGGCGCCGGCGACCTGGAAATCGACGCCGATGCCGGCACCATGACCTTCGGCGACAAAACCTTCAAGGCCGGCGACATCATCACGCTCAACGGCACCAAGGGTCTGGTCTACGAAGGCGCCATGCAGATGATGGACGCCACCGAGAACCCGTTGTTCAAAGAGTTCATGTCCCTGGCCGACAAGTACCGCACCATGGGTGTGCGAACCAACGCCGACACGCCCGAAGACGCCCAGATCGCTCGCGACTTCGGCGCCGAAGGCATCGGGCTCTTCCGCACCGAGCACATGTTCTACGGCGTGGGAGCCGAAGAGCCGTTGTTCGTCTTGCGTAAGATGATCCACGCCGGCTGCGACGAAGAGCGTAACGCGGCCATCGACGAACTGGCCCCCTTCGTGAAACGCGACATCAAAGCCACGCTCGCAGCCATGGACGGCATGCCCGTCACGGTGCGTCTGCTCGACCCACCGCTGCACGAGTTCGTGCCGCAGGCCGAAGAGGCACTGGCCGAATTGGCCAAGGCCCTCAAGATCACGGTCGACGAGGTCAAGAAGCGTGGCGGCGACTTGCACGAAGTCAACCCCATGATGGGTCACCGCGGCGTGCGATTGGGCATCACCTACGCCCGCCTGACCGAGATGCAGATTCGTGCCATCCTCGAATCAGCTTCCGAGCTGAAGAAAGAAGGCAAGGATCCCAAGCCCGAGGTCATGGTGCCGGTTACCTGCACAGTCAAGGAACTGGATTTCGTCAAGCCCATCTTCGACCGCGTCAAGGCCGAAGTGGCCAAGGCCTCCGGCATCGAAATGCCTTGCCTCTACGGCACGATGATCGAGATCCCGCGGGCGGCCTTGTGTGCCGACAAGATGGCCAAGACGGCCGAGTTCTTCTCCTTCGGCACCAACGACCTCACGCAGATGGGCTTCGGCTTCAGCCGCGACGACATCGGCGGGTTCCTCAACGATTACCTGAACGAGGGAATCCTCGAAGCCGACCCCTTCCAGACCATCGACCAGGAAGGCATCGGCCAGTTGATCGAAATGTCGGTCGAGCGCGGCCGCGCGACGAAACCCGACCTGAAAGTCGGCATCTGCGGCGAGCAAGGCGGCGACCCGGCCTCGGTGAACTTCTGCTTCAAGATCGGCTTGAACTACGTAAGCTGCTCGCCTTACCGCGTGCCCATCGCCCGCCTGGCAGCAGCCCAAGCGGCGCTCGCGGCCAAGTAGTTTTGCTTCTTAGCACTGAGTTGACGTAAACCAACAAAGGGTCGGCGGTATATTGAACCGTCGGCCCTTTTTGTTTATAAGTCAAATTAGTTTGGCGGGCGTATCGGAAAGGAAGAATTGCCGCCTGCCGAAATACATGCTCCATAAAGTCCACAAAGGACACACGCCAAAACCGGAATATTAGCATATTATTCCGGGATAAGGGTAAACGTTGTTCAACAACCCATAATACATTGACGACCAGTCCGCCGACATCCTGGTGTGCCTTCGTGGTCCTTTTCCCTCGCCAGGGCCTTCTGAGAATTAAAACGCGAGGAGGCAATCGAGGGACGGCTGGCTACTGAACTGGGCATAAGGTTGCAGATGGAACAACAAAACGGAATCGAACACGACGCAGTGGATCAGCCCACGAGCCTCGCGCTCTCGGGCAGCGGCGAAGACGCGGCGGGCAACAGTGGGTTTGGATATTTCCTCCGGCATGCCTCGATTTTCACCGCCTCCGGGACTATCCTCATTGCTCTCTTTGGGCTGATTGGCTATATGCCAGGCCTGGGTTTGCTGGGCAGTTTCCACGCGAACTACATTCCCATGGCGCCGAGCACTGCTGTCTGTTTCATCATGCTTGCAGGTGTTCTGCTCACCATGACTTTATGTTCTCTCTCAGGCACAAGCCTCATCCTTCTCGGTATCCCGGTTGCGTTGACCTCCCTTTTTGGCCTACTTGAAGTAACGGGATATTATACCGGAAGCGATTTGAACTTTGAGAATTTATTGTTGCCAAGCGCCGGATATCTCAACGGGATCCCTATTGCGCGAATGTCCCCCGCCACCGGGGCGGCATTCTTATTCGCAGGACTTGCCGTGCTTGCCCTCGTTTTGCGGCCAAGCCGTGGAACTAGCCTGGGGCACCGTGGAGGCATTCTAGGCAGTCTGGTGCTGGTCATCGGCTTGCTCTTCTTTTTTACTTACATCTATGGAAGCCCCCTTCTTTATGGGCAAGGCGCCACGATTCCCATGGCCCTGACGACTGCTTTGGCTTTCATAATGCTGGGAGGCGCTACGGTGGGCGTTTCGGGAAAAGAGGCTATTCCGCTGAGCCTGTTGGTCGCCGCCAATCCAGCGGGCAAGCCTATGAGCATGCGAAGAAGATTATTGTTATTGGCATTGATCATGATCACGGCCTGCGCACTGGTGATGGTGGTGATGACGATCATGCTATATCGCTATGAGATCAAACAGCAGCGGCAGCTACTGCAAGTCACGGCCCGAAGCCAAGCCCGCCTGATCGAGGCCATTGCAAAGGATGAGATTGGTGAAGCGAAGCTCTCGCACCGTAAGATCCCGGATTATGACCCGTCTAATGACGTGATCGAACAAATCGAAGACGCCCATTCTCGCTACGAAGGGTTCGGTAAGACGGGAGAGTTCACTTTGGCGCGGCGTGAGGGAGGGTCTATTGTTTTTCTGTTGCAGCATCGACATGATAAGGTCGAACGTCCGGCACCGGTGGCTTTCGATTCGGATTTGGCCGAACCCATGCGCAGGGCGCTGGAAGGATTATCCGGAACCGTTGTTGGGCTAGA
>CAZISU010000399.1:0-6006 GCA_964541935.1 uncultured Planctomycetaceae bacterium
CGTTTACGGCAGCCGCGATCATCTCGTCGTAGCTGGCCTGAGGCGGGCCGTAGACCTCGGCCGTGACGGTGGCAATCACCGGCGGGCCGGGCGGGACCTCGACGACTTTTATGTTGGCGCCAGCGCTTGTGGCGATTTGCTCTAGATCCTTGCGGAGCCGCAGGATCATGGTGTGCGATTGTTGCGCGCGACGCCGCTTGGGGGCCAGGTTCACACGGATAGCGGCCACGTTGGACCCGCGACGCAAGAAGTAGTGGCGGACCATGCCGTTAAAGTCCATGGGCGAGGCCAAGCCCACATAGAGTTGGAAATCGCGGACCTCGGACTCGGAGCCCAGGAAACGGCCCAGACGGCGGGTGATTGACTCGGTTTCTTCCAGCGTCGAGCCCTCGGGCATGTCGACGATGACCTGGAACTCATTCTTGTTGTCGTAGGGCAACATCTTCAGCGGCACCAGGCGGAAGGCCGGCAGCAGCATCGCCCCGGCCAAGAGCAAACACACCGCGCCCAACGATGCCCAAACCATCCAGCGTCGATCCATGATCGTGCCCAATACGGCCCGGCTGATGCGGTAGATGGGCCGCGTTGTCAGATCGAATGACTTTTCGCCCGACGGCTTGTCGTTGAGTTTGCGGAGCGCCACCATGGCCAGCCAGGGTGTGATGACAAAGGCCACGATGGTCGAGATTGTTACCGTCAGCGGCACGTTCATGGCCATGGGCGCCATGTAGGGGCCCATCATACCGGTGATGAACACCAGCGGCAAAAAGCTGGCAATGATGGCCAGGGTCGACATAATCAAGGCCGGGCGGACTTCTTGGATAGCACGCAGAACCGCGTCGCGGGGACGCATGATGCGCATGCCGAAGTAGCGGGCGATGTTCTCCACGTCGGTAATGGGGTCGTCGACCAACAGGCCCAGCGAAAGGATCAAGGCGAAGAGCGTGACGCGGTTGATGGTGTAGCCGGCCAGCAGGTTGACGAACAGCGTCAGGCTGTAACAGACGGGAATGGCCAGGGCCACGACCAGGGCCGGCCGCCAACCCAGCACCACGCCGATCAGCCCCACGACTGTGATCACGGCGATCACCAGACTCTCGACCAACTCGTCGACCTTTTCGTCGGCCGTCTCGCCGTAGTTGCGGGTAATGCGATAGAAGACGCCCTCGGGCAGATGAGTCTGGGCCAGTTCCTGCATGCGGTCTCGCACTTCGTCGGCGACCCAAACGGCGTTGCTGCCTTTCTTCTTGGCCACGGCGATGTGTACGGCCGGGTAGAGGCTGTCCGTTTGCGGCTCGCTATCGGTTTTGCCGGCGTGTGGTTCGTCATTGGGCGACTTGGCGTTTAATGTGGCAGGGCCGAAGCCGATCCAGCTATAGCTGTCGACCTCGGCCGGGCCGTCGACGACCGTGGCCACGTCCTTAAGATAAACGGGCCGGTTGCCGGAGAGCCCGACCACCAGATCCTGCAGTTCCAAAGCGTCGCGTACAAACGCGCCCGCTTCGACCACGAACTCCTCGTCCTGTTGGTCGAAAGTGCCGGCGCGGACCTGAACGTTGCTGGCCCGCAGTGCTTCGTCGATTTGCAAGGCCGAGATTTTGCGCGCGGCCAGCCGGGCCGGGTCGAGTTCCACGCGGATGCGTCGCGGTCGTCCGCCGATCACGGATACCTGGTTGGTGTTCTTGATGGCCTGCAACTCGTTTTGCAGTTCTTCGGCCATGCGTCGCAGTTCGTGGTCGCCGTATAGCTGGGGCCAATCCGACCAGAGCGTGACGTTGACGATGGGCACGTCGTCGACTTCGACGGGCTTGATGACCCAAGAGCTAACGCCCGGCGGTACGCGATCCATGTTGGAATGGACCTTGTTATAGAGCTTGACCAGCGAGTTTTCGCGGTTTTCGCCCACATAGAATCGCACCGTAACGATGCATTGCCCGGGCCGCGACATGGAATAAATGTACTCCACGCCGTCGATCTGATAGACCAGTTTTTCCAGGCGGCTGGTGATTTTCTCTTCGACCGCATCGGCCGAAAGACCCGGCGCCGAGACGAAGATGTCGGCCATGGGCACGATGATCTGCGGCTCTTCCTCGCGGGGCGTGAGCACAAGCGAGACTGCGCCCAGGGCCAGCGAAATGACGATCAACAATATGGCTATGTCGCCGCGCAGGAAGACCTCGACCAGACGGGTCATGAGCGGCGTTTTGGGGGGATTATCCATAATGGTTTAGCCTGTGTTTATGCTTGTATCCACGTGTTTGGAGTGAGACACATATCGACCGTTAGCCCAGTCGCTTGCGACGGCTTACGTGACCCGTTACAACACCGAATAGAGAAGAGGAACCCGTACTTTCCCGCGGAGAGTACGGGTTCCTCTTCTCTGTTTACGGGGTAGTCTCCACACATTGTTACTGTTTGTTTTATCGTGATGCTTGATTAAGTTCTTGTGCGGTTCCCAAGCCGCCGCAAGCGGCTGGGCTAACAGTCTGTTCTTTATCCTCTAGAATTCCCGCTAAAGTACACGGAGATCCTGCTTATTTATTCCCCGGACGCATCAACACACGTTCGCCCGCCTTGAGACCGCTAAGCACCTCGCGGTGGTCGGGATCGCCGTAACGGCCGACTTTAATGAAACGTTTGTCCAGCGTATCGTCGGGACCGATAACCTCGACGAACGTCAACTGGCCGATCGTCTGTATGGCGTCGGCGTGCAGGCAAAGGTGCCGACGGGTTCCCACCGGGATCAGCAGCCGCCCGAACATGCCCTCGAAGAGATCCTCGGAGCGCGGCAGTTTGGCTTTAATCAGAAACGAGCGGCTGGCAGCTTCGGCCTGGGGCACGATCTCGTCAATCACGGCCTTGACCCGCCGGTTGTTCATCGCGTCGATTTGCACGGTGAGCTCGTCGCCTTTCTTCAAGTTGACCGCCATTTTCTCCATCACCGGAACCTCGAGCCGCAGCGTGGCCGGATCGTAGAGGATCAGCAGCGGCCCGCCCGGGCGGGCCATGTCGCCTTGCTCGGCCAGCCGGTCGACAATCATGCCGGCTTTCGGTGCTTTGATCGTCGTGTAAGAAAGCATCACCTCGGCCTCGCTCACCGCCTGTTTGGCAAGATTGAGGTTGGCCTGGGCAACGTGCAAATTGGACGTGCTCTCGTCCATCTCGGCCTGACTGATGACCTTCTTTTTGACCAACTCGGCAGCCCGCTTGAAGTCGTTCTCGGCTCGTTGCAAGGCCGCCTGGGAGGCCACCAGCGATGCCTGGGACTGGCTCAGACGGGTTTCCACGGCGCGACGGTCGAGTTCGATGAGCGTGTCGCCTTCGCCCACGGTCTGCCCGGCGCCCACAAGGATGCGATTGATGGGAGCCATCACCCGCGATGAAATCTCGGTTCGCTGGGCCGACTTGAGTGTGCCCACCGCTTCGGCAATGTATTGTTTCTCGACCTCTCTGACTTGGTAAGTGCCGTCCTTGGATTCGTCAAATCGTCGAGCCGCGGATTCTTCACGGCCCGGGTCGATCTTCTCGCCGAACATGCCCACCATCCAGGCAACAACCAAAACCATTAGTGCCATTCCCACAACGACCGGCAAAACCGTCTTCAGCAGGACCGCGGCAACCGCCTTGAATTTCACGGCAAATCTCCCGTTAAACATCGCCTAACCTCCGCATGGTACCCAGGTTTACGCATTAGATCGGCCACCATGCAGAATAATGCCACATTCATACCACGACGGTGCGATTTGTCAAAGTAGGATTGGCAGAGTAACTCCTTTCGTAGGCCGGGTTGTAACCCGGCATTCTACGCGAGTGGATGGTCCCATTGCCGGGTTGTAACCCGGCCTACGGGCCTTACAAGACATACCACGCCAAGTTTACTTGCCGGAGGCCTTCAGACACTTCGCTTCGGTCGTGCTGCGCACGTAAATCATTCCGTCGCTCGGCGAGGGCGTCGACCAGCACTTGCCTTCGACGGCCTTCGTGCGGGCGAGTTCCTTGTAGGCTGTCGGCTGGGCTTTGACCACCACGAGGTCGCCGTAATCGGTCAGCGCCAGCAGACGGTCGCCCACGAGGGTGACGTTGCCTTGGCCGAAGCCACGTTGTTCCCACTTGATCTTGCCGGTGGCCAACTCGACACATTTGAGCGGCCCGCTCTTGAACTTTTTGAAGCAGAAGATGCCGTAGAGATGTCCATCCTTGCAGACCGGCGTGCTCCAGTGATTGGCCAGCAGTTTATTGCCGGGTGTATACCACAACTCCTCAGCCTCGAAGCGATTGCCGCGTTTGACGATCCGGCCAGCGGCCCCGCCAACCCCGTATCCGGCCGAGCAGTAAACGATGTCGCCGCAAACGACGGGCGAAATTGCCGTCGACACATTGAAGGGGAACTTGAAACGCCAGAGTTGTTTGCCGTTCTTGGTGTCCACCGAAAGTAGTCCACTTTTGAGGAAGAAGATCACCTGCCGCCGACCGTGAATGGTGGCCACGACGGGCGTCGAGTGGGTCACGATCTCGTCGAAAGCTTTCCAGACGACTCGGCCGCTCTTCTTGTCCAGCGCCAGAAGCGACTGGCCGGGCCCGCCACCGCCGACGAATGCCAGATCGCCGTCGACGACTACCGAGGCCGCGCTGCGCCAGCGAATGTTTCGCCCTTCGTTCTGCTTAAGCAAATCGCGAACCCAAACGCGCTTGCCCGTGGCGGCGTCGACACAGTGCACCACCATCTCCGGCGTGAACAGATAGACCAAGCCGTCGCTGATCGTAGGCGTCGAGCGCGGCCCGTCACCTTTGCCGCCGCCCGAGTAACCCTTGCCCAGGCCGATATCCGCAACCCAAAGCTCCTTGCCCGTGGCGGCGTCTAGTGCCAGGCAAATTTCGCGTGGCTCGCCGTCAATCTCGCGGATCACCTGCGTGAAGGCACGGCCGTCGCAAATGGCAAACGAGCTGAAGCCTGAATTTGTGGGTGTTTTCCAAACGACCTGCGGACCGTCGGAGTCCCAATCCGGCTTTACGTCTTCAGTCGAAATTCCGTCCTGATTGGGGCCACGATACTGGGCCCAATCGCCAGCCTCAACGGCCAGGGGCGGAGCGAGAACCAAAACCGCCAGTATTGCAAAAGAGTAGCGTAGATATCTCATTGTTAAAGTCTCTGACTCTTTGTCTAACGGGGTGGGTGTGCAGGGGGGTTTCGTTGCTGGTGTTAATTGATTCTGAATGCCCCGGGCGGGCTTGTCAAGCTTGCCATTGCCGAGGGGGTCGGGAAGCCCGCCTATCGAGCGTCGTCGCGTCAAGTGAAACCGTGAAATTCGCATAGCGAGCGCGGAATTGCTAGAATGAGCCGATTGACCCCCCAACCGTGTGAAAGGATTTCAAAATGCAACGACATCTTATCGTGTTCGTCGTGCTGTGCTCGATTTGTGCAGGGCTCCTATTGTCCTTGCGAACCGCCGTGGCCGCCGACGAGCGTCCCAACATTCTCTTCGCCATTGCCGACGATTGGGGGTGGCCCCATGCGGGCGCGTGCGGCGACAATTCTGTCGCAACGCCCACGTTCGATCGCCTGGCGCGGGACGGCGTACGGTTTCGATACGCCTTTGTGTCCACGCCGAGTTGCACCGCCTCGCGGGGCGCGGTTCTTACCGGGCAAACACCCCATCGGCTGGCCGACGGGGCCAACTTGCATAGCCGCTTGTCGGCCAGATTCAAAACTTATCCCGACATTTTGGAAAAGGCCGGCTACCACGTGGGCTACACCCGCAAAGGTTGGGGGCCGGGCAAAATCGAGGGAAGCGGCCGCAAACGCAACCCGGCCGGGCCGCGATTCAAGAACTTCAAAAAGTTCTTGGCCGGCACGCCCGACGATAAGCCGTTTTGTTTCTGGTTTGGCAGCATCGATCCTCATCGCCCCTATGCCGAGTCAACCGAATCGGGAACCGGGATCAAGCTGGCGGACATCGACGTGCCGCCTTTCCTGCCCGACACGCCCAAGGTTCGCCAAGATGTTCG
>CAZISU010000400.1:0-5967 GCA_964541935.1 uncultured Planctomycetaceae bacterium
CGCTGAGCTTGGGCGATTATCTAGAATACCAAACCGACGGGCCAAACGTCATTGACTGGGTAGAATAAAATAGTAAGTCCTAAACCGCGAATAACTTATTGAGCGGCATAAATGCAATTCGAAAGATTGTAATTAACGGATTGCCTAGCGGGCCCGCATGACCTACAATTGGCGGGGTTGTGTGGCAAGTATTGTTTCCGAATCATTTTTGCGAAGGATTTGACATGTTTCGTGCTATTGGGCGTTATTTTCGGGCTCTTGGATACCTGCTGGTCGGAAAAGTCGACGCGGCTCGCATGTCTATCAGCCAGAACACCAATGTAGTTAGTGCTACTTTCGACAACGTTATCCGCGAGAAAAAGCGGCACGTTCAGCAATATAAAGACGCCATCGGGGCCATGATCGCCCAAGAGGAGAAGAAGCGTTCCGAGTTGAAGGCCCAATCGGAAGAGGTCGCCAAGCTCGAAAAGCTCAAGGAGGGTGCCGCCGTCATGGCCCGCAAGGTCGTCGAGCGGCTGGGTGGCGATATCGAAGCCGTCAAAAAAAACCCCGAGTACATCAAGTGCCAGTCGGCCTTTCAGGATTTCTCCTCGACGCTCGAAGAGAAGGAAGCCCGTTGCGCTGAGCTTGAGGGTGACATCAAAACGCTGGCCTCTTCAATCTCCGGACACAAAATCCAAATCCAGTCGTTCATCCGCGATTTGGAAAAGATCGCTCAGGAAAAACACGAAACGGTTGCCGACATTATCACCGCCAAGGAAGAACGCGAGCTGTCCGACATGGTCTCGGGTATCAGCGAGGATCGTTCTTCGGTCGAATTGCAAGAGATGCGCGACATGCGTGCCAAGGCCAAGGCGACCGCCAGGGTTTCCCGCGAGGTGGCCGGGCTCGACTCCAAGCGGGTCGAAGAAGAGTTCCTGCAATATGCCACCGAGTCGGCATCGAACAACGAGTTCGACGCCTTGATCGGGCTGACCCAAAAAACCGATAAACCAGAAGGCGAGTCGGAAGACCGGACCCAGATCCCTGAAGCGTAAACTCGTAGGGTAAGGGTGCCACTGCTGGCTTGCCCAGCAGTGCGAAGTGGATGACCCCGAAAAAACACTGCTGGGCAAGCCAGCAGTGGCACCCATTTCAAAACACGTTCTCAGAGGAAAGAGCTCATGCCAGGCACGAACTACGAGTTCTTTGCGAAATTCGCCCGCATACTGAATTCCAATCAGTCGCGGAGTATCGTGCTCTCGGGCAACGTTTATGATCTATTCGACAACGGCCGCGAGGGCACGGGGCAAAACTACGTGCCTCTAATACCCATGCTCTGCGAGCGTTCGGCCACGCAGCGGCTGTTTCGCGTCGTCTACGAGCTCAACGGCCCGGTGCGCGTGCTCGACGGTGCCGAGATCCTCAAAAACGCCTGGATCGCCTGGAAGTCGGGCGTCGACCCCGACACGTTGCTGCTGCGCGAGCTGCGAGCCAAGGGCCCATCGCGGCACAGCCTCTTGGCCGACCAGTTCGAACAACTGCTGCAAGACGCCATCGGCAACCCCACGCTGGCTTTGGAACTGCTGCGACAGTTGACCGTGTGTTCGCGTTCGTCGCAGTTATCGGGCGACCTTTTGATATTTATCGAGGCGGCCGATATGCTGCTGCCGGCCGGCAACGGCGACGTGGCCGCGTTGAACGACAGCCAACTGCACCGCATCAGCATCATCCACGATTGGTTCAACGACCCGGCCTTTCTGGCCGGCGGCGATTCGGTTTGTCTGGTGGCCGAATCACGCAGCCTGATCCACCCCCGCATCGCCAAGCTGCCGCAGGTGCTTTCGATCGACATCCCCTCGCCCAACGCGGGCGAGCGGGTGCGTTACATCGAGCACTATTGCCACACGGCCCGTCGGCGGCCCGAGTTCTGGAGCACGGCCGACGAGCTGGCGGTCTACACGGCCGGGCTCTCGAACCACGCCCTGCGGCAACTGCTGGCCGCCGGATCCTATCAGGAAGATCCCATCCAACCGGCCGACGTGGTCGACAAGGTCGAGGCTTTTATCCAGAGCCAGATCGGCGAGGACGTGGTCGAATTCAAACGCGTCTCGCACGGGCTGGACGACGTGGTGGGCTTCTCAAAATTAAAACAGTTTATAAACAAAGAACTCATGCCGCGATTTCGCGCCTCGGGCGCCGCGGCCTTAACTGGCGCGGCGGTGGCCGGGCCCATCGGCGGCGGCAAGACGTTCATCTTCGAGGCCGTGGCCGGCGAACTGGACATGCTCGTGCTGGTATTGAAAAACATCCGCAGCCAGTGGTTCGGGCAAACCGACGTAATTTTCGAACGCCTGCGTCGCGTGCTCGAGGCCCTCGATAAGGTCGTGATTTTCGTCGACGAGGCCGACACCCAGTTTGGCGGCGTGGGCGCTGAGACCCACTCGACCGAACGCCGTCTGACCGGCAAGATCCAGGCCATGATGTCCGACCCACGTCTGCGTGGCCGCGTAATCTGGCTGCTGATGACCGCGCGTATCAACCTACTCTCGCCCGACCTGCGCCGCCCTGGCCGCGTGGGCGATCTAATCATCCCCGTGCTGGACCCCGAAGGCGACGACCGCCTCGATTTCCTACGTTGGACCGTGCAGCGCGAACTGCCCAACGTCGAACCCGGCGAGATCAACCGCCTCGACGGTCTCACGCCCGGATACTCGGCCGCGGCGTTCGCCTCGCTTCGCTCGCACCTCGCCGCCGCCGAGCCTAAGTCAATAGACGAAGTCGCCGAAATCATATCCGACCACATCCAACCCGCAATCGAGCTGACGCGGCGCTATCAAACGTTGCAAGCGTTGTTGAATTGTACACGGCGGTCGTTGTTGCCATCGCCGGATGTTGATGATGCAACGCGCCAACAATGGCAGTTGGAGATAAATCGGCTGGAAGGGATAGGGGTGCGGTAGCGAAAACGCTGGGTTGTAATCCGGCCTACGTTACTGATGTCTAAATCATATTAGTCCAAGACGAAACTTTATCACATGAAAAGAGTTATCTTTTACATGCTCGCGGTAATGCTCTTTGCCTCGGGATTAGTAATCGGAATCTGTGCTGTGGCCGGTATTTGTGGTGTGATCTGGGGACCTGAAGTATTTAAGGGTGGACCGCCTGATCGCAGCCAACCATATTTCTGGGTTACATTGATTTTGTTTGCTCCATTTATGATTATGGGTATGGCTAGTTCGATAGTCCTGTTTATTTTACCACTTGCTGCATGGATGAGAATTCCTGTTATTGAGAGACAGTCATGGAAGAACGTTGTACCGATTTATCGATATCTAAAACGAACACGTTATGACGCTTCTCCTGAAGAAAAGCAGCGTGAACAAATACTAAAAGGGAGAATTCTAAAGCCACATCCAGTTACATTCAGTTTGCACTGCTTGCTACTTGGAGGGCTTTGTGGAGCGTGCTGGTCTCTTGTATTCTTTCCAATTATGAAAGCAACAAGCAATGCCTGTCAAACGTCAAGTAACTTTGAGAAACTTGTTTTGCCAATTATGCTTTTTGCATTTGGCGGCGTTCTAACAGGTTGGATCATCAGGAAAACAACTTCGAAGCTAAATGATGGCTTACTTGACGAAGGCAATGGTATCCAAAACGATAGCAAGCTCAAATGACATATATCGTGAGTATTGCAGATGTGCATGCAATACACCACAAATTATCTCACCACCGCACCGCGAAGCCTGTCCCCGTAAAGAAATCGGCTGACGCTTCGGTGAGTCCCACGCCGGCACGCCAGTCTAGTTGGAAGTTGGGGGTTATGAGGTACGTGACGCCGCCGTCGTAGTAGTGTTCGGGGCGGGAGTCTTCGGCGCCGCTGTAGGCCAACATGAACCATTCTTGGTAGACACCGAAACGTTCGGTGACGCTAAATGATACGGCGATGGATTGTGAGAAGCAATTGAAGTAGTCGCCGCCGGGGGCGATGAAGTAGCCGCCCGTGTTGCCGCCGAGGGAGATTCTATCGGTGAGTTCCCAGCTATAGACGCCCACGACCGAAGCGCCCACACGGTCGCTGCCCACGTCGGGGTCGCCGACCGGCAGGTTGATGCGGTAGATCAGCCCGCACTCGGGCACCCAACCGTCGTAGTCGGTGAACTGTTCTTTGAAGCCCACGTTCATGCCGAACCCGCCCACCGATTCAGCCGGCAGCCACGCGGCCTCGCCGCTTTGCGAAGAGAACAAGTGTCCCGCCCAACCGACGCGGAACTCGAGCGAATCGCTGAGGCCGTAGCGCACGAGCAGTTCGGGCAGAAGGTGTTCGCGCGACAACACCCCGCCCGTATCGTCTTGCAGGTAGGTGTAGCCTCCCTCGATCTGCAAGCGGTGGCGGCCCACCACCGAGCTGGCTTCGGTAAAGTCGGGCCGGTCGGCCACCAACGAGTCGTCGAAACTCTGCCCCTGCATGATCCAGGGCTTGAGAAGCTCGTGGCAAAACGGGCGAGTAGAATCAGTGCCATAACGGTCGTGTTGAGCAGGCAAAGGAGATGCCGCGACGACGATGAATATAACTGCAAGCAAAGTTGTGCGACGGTTCATCCGATTCTTCCCTTGTAACATGCGGCCCCATACCATAAATCGGCGTAGCGGGCGGGAATGTTGAACTAACCGCCAGCGGTGACATAGCGAAGGTATGCGGATAGCGGCGAGTTTACTGTGCCGGTGTGATGGATTCTTTACAGATGCCATCCATCACGCCCTTAGCTACGCTCAGAGCGTGCCACAAACGCGTTAAACTTCCCTCAAAACCCCAGCTTTCACGCGGGGAATACTCTTGTTATAATACTCAGCAGTGGGCCCGGTCGTGCTTCGCCGCGATCCGATTCCGTTTCCCACCATGGATGTCCCACCACACCATTATTCGCCATCTTTCCCTACCCAAGGAGATATTGTCCATGTCGAACCGAATGCAACGTCGCCAGATGTTAAAGGGCAGCGCCCTAACCGCTGCCGGATTTTGGCTTTGCGATAGCCGAGTCGGATTGGCCGGCAGCGGGCCCAACGAGAAGCTGAACATCGCCGTCATCGGCCTGGGCGGACGCGGACGGGCTAACCTGCTGGGCATGGCCGCCACCAAACAGAACATCGTGGCCCTGTGCGACGTCGACGACAAGACGGCCGGCAAGGCGTATGAAGAGTTCCCCAAGGCGAAAAAGTTTTACGACTTTCGCGTCATGCTCGATCAAATGGAAAAACAGATCGACGCGGTGCTGATCAGCACGCCCGACCATACGCACTTCCACCCGGCCATGATGGCCATGGGCATGGGCAAGCATTGCTATTGCGAGAAGCCCATGGCGCACGCCGTGGCCGAGGTGCGTGCCATGACCGAACTGGCGGCCGAGAAGAAATTGGCCACACAGTTGGGAATGCAACGCCACGCGATGAGCAACATGCACCGCGTGGTCGAATTGATCCAAGCCGGCGCGATCGGCACGGTTAGCGAGTGTCACGCCTGGGTGGGTGGCGAGCGCGGCATGCCCAAGATGCCTACCGAGTTCCCGCCGGTTCCCAAGCATGTGAAGTGGGATCTGTGGCAGGGCCCGATGGCCGAGCGGCCCTACAGCCCGGACTACGTGCCCTACAAGTGGCGTTTCTGGTGGGATTACGGCACCGGCGAGATGGGCAACTGGGGTTGCCACGTGCTGGACATCCCGTTTTGGGCCCTGGGCCTGAAATATCCGACCAAGGTCGCCGCATCGGGGCCGCCGGTCGACGCACAGCGTACGCCCAAGTCGATGTCGACGCGGTTCGAGTTCCCCGCCAAGGGCAACCGTGGACCGATAACGCTGCACTGGGATCACTCAAAGAACGGTCCCAAGATCCTGGCCAAGCACAAGCTGCCGCATTTCGGCACGGGCGTGTTGTTCGTCGGCAGCGAAGGCATGTTGCTTTGCGACTTCAAAAAGCTCAAGCTGTATCCCG
>CAZISU010000401.1:0-5966 GCA_964541935.1 uncultured Planctomycetaceae bacterium
CCGCTGCTCGACAAACCGCAAGCACAAAACTCCGCACGGCTCGGCGAGTCAAGCCGGTCGCCTATAATAACGTCGTGCAAAGCGGCGACGAAGGTTATGTGCTCGATCCGATGGTGGACGACCAGATTCAAGGGCCCATCACCGAGCCCATGGAGATGCACGGCGATGGCATGTACGACGATGGCATGAGCGGCCAGCCGATGTATGGTGCTTGTGGCGATCCTGCCATGGGTCATCCTTGGCAGGGTGGCGAGTATTGGTTCAATCCTCGCTACGGCATGCCGCCGTTTATGTGCCGTTTCCCGCACTGGCTGCAATTTACCCGGGGCCGCATGTGGTTTCGCGGCGAATACTTGGCCTGGTGGATGTCCGGCAGCGATACGCCGCCGTTGGTCACAAGCAGTCCGAATGGAACGGCAATCGGTGATGCCGGAGTTTTGTATCAAAGCACCACGTCGATCCTCTCCGGCGACGAGAAGATGAACGCCAAATCGCAGTCGGGCGGCCGCTATCAGCTTGGCTATTGGCTCGACGACATGCAGTGTTTCGGCTGGGAGTTGAACTATTTTGACGTCGGCGAGTCTAAAGACACTTTCGCCACTGATACTAACTCCACGGCAATATTCGCCCGCCCGTTTACAGATGCTAGCACCGGTGCTCAGGCTTCCATCGTTCTGTCTTACCCCGATGACCGGCAAGGTTCGGTGCAGGTGGAATCGACCGCCGAGTTCCGTTCTTTCGAGTTTTTACTGCGGCGGGCCGTGGTGCAGCGTTGCGCACATCGAATCGACGTGGTGTTTGGATATCGATACGGCCGCTTGGACGACAATTTGACAATCAGCAATTACACGCAAGAGCTCTCGGGCCAAGAGTTGACATTCAACGCCGAGGATCGCTTTAAGACCCGGAATCGTTTCAACGGTGCCGAGATCGGCGTGATTATGAACAAACGCAAAGGTCGTTGGGGAATGGAGTTGTTGGCCAAGTTGGCCTTGGGCCGCACGTCGTCTCGGGTTGAGATTAACGGCGCCACGACAATTACCGATCGCGGAACTGTAATCACCGATGAAGAAGGCGGTCTTCTAGCTTTGTCGAGCAACAGCGGCGTCTATAAAACCAAGGAACTGGCGGTCATGCCCGAGATCGGCGCAAACATCATGTGGTGGCTCACGCCGCGTGCGTCGTTTACCTTTGGATACACGTTGGTCTATCTCAGCCACGTTGCCCGACCGGGCGATCAGATCGACATGATGGTAAACCCCGATCTGATTCCGCCCGCGGTAGAACCTCTCAGCGGCGTGGGCCTGCCAGACTTCCAGTTCAGAACCACGGATTTCTGGGCCCACGGCATGAACTTCGGTTTCGATTTCCGCTTCTAGTCGAGATTGTCGTACAACGCAGAACAGCAAACATGCCCGCCATCGCGTGGGCATGTTTGCGTTGGTCTTTGCAGGTTTCTTCTGCCATCATGTGGTGTTACAGCGAGAGGTCCGAGTCTAGTGAGTCCCCCCCGGCTATGTTCTCTAAACCGCATTGACTGCAACGGACAAATCATTAGTAGAAAAATATGTTGACATTTCTGTTGACGTACTACCCCAAAACTGCTAGTATATCAGCGGAATAAGAGCGGTGACTTTTGGCGGATTTGGAGCAAGATGTCATGAAACGCTGTATTTTAATCGTGGGCACACTTTTCTGCCTGGGCATCTTTGCCATTTCGTCCGGCTGCCTGAAAAGCCAGGAAGAGGCTGCAAATTTATCGAAAGAGCAGTCTCGCATAAATGCATTGTCATCTATGTATGGTGGCTTTATCAGTAAGAATCGGGGGCAATCTCCGCCGAACGAACAGCTTTTCAAGCAGTATGTTCGCACACGAATTGCTAAGCGGCAATCCGACGCAAAACCCTTGGGCGCGGAAGAGATTTTCGTCTCGGAGCGCGATCAGAAACCGTATGTGATATTATACGGCAGAGCGGCTACATCCGGTCCCCGTGATGGACCCGCCGGAATGCCAGTTGTGATATATGAGCAAGACGGCGTCGACGGACGACGCTATGTCGCCAGCAGCATGGGAGCAGTAGAAGAGGTTGATGAAACCCGTTTTCAACAACTTGTTCCAATGCGAAGGTGATTTTAATGAGACACGGACAAAGGAATCGGCAAGGGTTCACACTTGTGGAACTCTTGGTGGTGATTGCTATTATCGGAATCCTGATTGCATTGCTCTTGCCGGCGGTGCAAGCCGCGCGCGAAGCGGCCAGGCGAATGCAGTGTAGCAACCAACTCAAGCAATTTGGGTTGGCAGCTCAGAATCACGTCAACGTACATGGCTGCTTCCCGACGGGTGGTAACAAGCCTTGGCCGGATCTGCGCTTTAATGTAATCGACGGTGTAGCCAACCCTCCGGAAAAGATGGGCTTTAGCTGGGGATTCCAGCTCTTACCCTATATGGAACAGGGGATGGTTCACTCGATTGTATCTGAAGAAGAGCTTACAAAAGTATCTCCAGCTATGTGCAATTGCCCATCGCGTAGACCTTCCACATTGCGCATTAACGGCGATAAACCATGGCCACATGCATTGGTGGATTATGCGGCAGCCGTGCCCGGAAATAAAAATAGTGCGACCCACGAAAACTATATCAGTTTTTGGGCAGGGCACAACGCTGTCAGTGAAAATGGCGATGATCGCTGGACCATTCGAGGCAGTGGGGATTATCGTGGTGTGATTACCAGGATATCCTGGTGGCGCGATGACACTGTTCCTGGTGTGGGAGTATGGAAGGGTTCACCCGCGAAGGTTTTGATGCGTGATATTACCGATGGAACAAGTCAAACGATGGTGATTGCCGAGAAATGTATTCGACCGAATAAATATAAATCGGGTGATTGGTGTGACGACTGTGGTTGGGCCGACGGCTGGGATCCCGACACGTTGCGATCGACCACTTATGCCCCCAAGCAAGACGCCAACGATGTCTCGGATGCATGTTACCGTTTCGGCTCGGCCCACTCGGGTGTATTCAATGCGGTTTTCGCCGACGGTTCCGTCCATTCGATATCCTACGAGATAGATCCCTTCGTGTTCAACTATCTCGGCAATCGCATGGATGGCGAGGTGATCGATGAGACGATGCTGGAGTGAGTTTGAGTTGCCATTTTGAAGGAAGGAAAAATCAGAGGGTGCCATGGCTACGCTTGTGTGGCCATGCTGGAGGTGGTCGGCCCGGGGCAGTCCACATGCCTATGGCAAGCGTGGGTGTGGCACCCAGTTTATTTGGGGCATGACGCCAGCAGCATGGAACGGTAGAAGAGGTTGATGAAGCACGTTTTCAGCAACTTGTTCCAATGCGAAGGTGAACTTAATGAGACGCGGACAGAAAAAAAGCCAAGGCTTCACGCTTGTGGAACTCTTGGTCGTGATTGCGATTATCGGAATCCTGATTGCACTGCTCTTGCCGGCGGTGCAAGCTGCGCGCGAAGCGGCCAGGCGAATGCAGTGCAGCAACCAGCTCAAGCAATTTGGATTGGCAGCTCAGAATCACGTCAATGCGCATGGCTGCTTCCCGTCCGGGGGCAATAAGCCTTGGCCATCGCTGCCTCTTAATATCATTGACGGTCAGGCCAACCCTCCGGAAAAGATGGGATTAAGCTGGGGGTTTCAGCTTCTGAACTATCTTGAGCAGGGTGGGGTTAGCTCTATTACAAACCATGATGAGCTTGTGCAGGCTTCTCCTACGATGTTCTATTGCCCGTCACGCAGAACGGTCACTCACCACTCTACGAGTGGGTGTGCTTTAACTGACTATGCGGCTGCCACGCCAGGTAATAAAAATAGTGCGGGTCATGAAAATGTTCCAAGTTTTTGGGCTGGACACATGGCTGCCAGTGAAGGCCACGATGATCGGTGGACCATTCGGGCGGGTGGGGATTATCGTGGCGTGATTATCAGGATATCCTGGTGGCGCGACGACGACATTCCTGGCGTGGGTAAATGGATGGGCTCGTCCACAAAGGTTTCAATGCGTGATATACCCGACGGCACAAGTCAAACCATGGTGATCGGTGAGAAATGCATCCCACCGAACAAATACAAATCTGGCGATTGGTGCGACGACCGCGGTTGGTCGGACGGATGGGATCCCGACACAATGCGTTCGACCACCTTTCTGCCAATGCCCGATGCTAATGACGTGCCTAATTATCCCTATCGTTTCGGGGCGGCTCATACATCCGCATTCAATACGGTCTTCGCCGATGGCTCTGTCCATTCAATTAGTTACGATATTGACCCGATCATCTTCAACTATCTAGGGAATCGCATGGACGGCCAGGTGATTGATACTTCTGCGATAAATTGAGTTTGAAAAAAAGAAAAGGGACGTTCGGCTTCATCAAAAGCGGAACGTCCCTTTGTATCTAAGCGGGAATGGATTCCCTTGTAACCCCGGGTATTAGAGCCCGTTGGGGAAATCTTCGCGGAATTTGGCGATCAGTTTCGTGGTCCAGTCGCTGTTGGGCTTGAGGCGTCCGACGAAGAACCGTAGCACCTTGGGTTCGTCGTAGAATTCCAACCCACCCACGAGTTCGCGGTTCTTATATAGCCACTTCACGCGGTCTTCCACGTATTTCACCTGCGAAAGGGTGAAGACGCGGCGGGGCATGGCCAGACGTAGCAGTTCGACCTCGGAGGGCACGTCGTTGCCTTCGGCGTCGCGGTCCATCGAGATGGTGCCGCGTTCCATGCCGCGGATGCCAGAGATGATGTAGAGTGCCGTGGCCAACGCACCGGCCGAGTATTCGAGCTGGTCAACGTGCGGCAAAAACTGCTTGGCGTCGAGGTGGCAGCCCAGTCCACCGGCGGGCGTGACAACCGGAATGCCGGCCTTGTCGAGCTGGTCGACCAGATATTTGATAAACATCGGCGACTGACTGATGACTTCGAAGTCCAGCGTTTCACGCAGGCCCACGGCCATGGCCTCAATTTCGCGCACCGACATGCCGCCGTAGGTGAGGAAGCCCTCGAAGAGCGGGACCATGTCACGCATCTTCAGGTAGTGTTCCTTGCTCTTGGTGGCGATACCTCCACCGCGGGTGCAACTCACCTTGCGGCCCGAGAAGTAAATGACGTCGGCCAGGTCGCACATGGTGCGAATGATGGTCTTGATATCGGCGTCCTTGAACTCTTCCTCGCGGATCTTATTAAAATAGACGTTTTCGGCGATGAGGCTGATGTCCAGAACCAGCATCAGGCTGTTTTCGTCGCAGACCTTGCGAACCTCGCGCAGGTTGGCGATGGAGAAGGGTTGCCCGCCGATCAGGTTCGTGCCGGCTTCCATGCGTACGTAGGGCACGTTTTCCGTGCCGCGTTTGGCGATCAGGGCCTTGAGCTTGTCGATATCGAGATTGCCCTTAAAGGGGCAGTCGCTCTTGATCTTCAGCGCTTCGTCGGTGAAAAGTTCCGCGATACTACCGCCGGCCAATTCGATGTGGGCCTTTGTGGTGGTGAAGTGGAAGTTCATCGGCACCACGCCGTCGTTGGTCACGAACGCCTGACTGATAATGTGTTCGGCGGCGCGGCCCTGATGCACCGGCAGGAAGTACTCGGTGCCCAGGATATCGACAATCTCCTTGTAGAGCCTTTCGTAAGAGGCTGAGCCCGCATAGGCATCGTCGGCCACCGACATCGAGGCGATCTGCTGGTCGCTCATGGCGTTGGTGCCGCTGTCGGTGAGCATGTCCAGGAACACGTCCCGGTTCTGCAAAAGGAATGTGTTGTAGCCGGCGCCTTCAACACTTTGCAAACGTTCCTCGACGGGAAGGAGGTTTAGCTTCTGTACGACTCGAACCTTATGCATTTCGAGGGGTACATATTCACCGCTGGCGAACTGGACGTTGGAACTCATGGAATCACTTAGAACTCGTACAGAAATTACTTTCCGGTTTTCGTCCTCGGCTTGATAGTAT
>CAZISU010000402.1:0-5955 GCA_964541935.1 uncultured Planctomycetaceae bacterium
CACTCAATGCAACCTCACAAAATTGCGGAAGAATTCCGATTCGGGCAAGTCTGCGGCCGACTATTGACAACCGCATCTCGACGGACGATAATATCCATCGTCTAAGATAACATCGTAAGACACCCCCAATGCAATCCTGGCTCGCCCGCTTTGCGGATTTTGCGCCTAAAATCGGATGAGCCTCCCGCCCTGCCATCCTTACCCACCTTTCGGAGGTCAACGAAATGCGTTACCACTCCGGGTGCATTTCTTCTGCTAGGCAATCGAACTGCCTGCTTGTTGTATATGCCATAACTGCGTGCTTGGTTGTTTCATTTGCATCATCCAACTCGCTGGCCCAACCTGCTGCGGCCGGGCCACCCGCATGGAATGCGGCTTTCGAGCTTCTGGGCAAACTCGAATTGGGACAAAATCTCGCCACGCTACGCGTCATCGATCAGGCCGTTTCCCAAGCTCACGCAGACGCAGACGTCCGCGCGGCCCTCGAATCGCGTCTAATCGCCACACTCGAAGGCACGGCAACCGACCTGGGCAAAGACTACGCCTGCCGCCAGTTGGCGCTGGTCGGGTCTGATACCGCCGTGCCGGCATTGGCCGCTCTGTTGCCCAACAAACGACTGTCGTACATGGCCTGCTACGCTCTGGAAGGCATCTCCGGCCCGGCGGTAGCCAAGGCGCTGCGAGATTCTATTGCAAAAACCACCGCGCGGCAACGCCTCGGCGTGGTCATCTCACTGGGACGACTTGCCGACCCCGAATCCGTCCCGCTCGTTGCGGCCTTGCTCGATCAGAAAGACGACGAGCTTCGCCGCGTAGCCCTGAAGGCATTAGGTCGTATCGGAACCGTCCCGGCAGCCCAGGCATTACAAGCGTTTGCCGCAAAAGCTCCCGACACACTGAAGAAGACCGTCGTCGAAGCCCAGTTGCAAGCCGTCGAGCAACTCTGTCGGCAAGGCGAACATGCGACGGCCGCAAAAATCTGCCAGGCGCTCGATTCCGACCCATCGCAGTTGGTGCGTGCCGCCGCCTTTCGCGGGCGAATCGCGGCCAACCCCTCCAAAATCACGGCCATGATTCTCGCCGGCCTGGCTGCCAAAGAACCGTGGAAACGCGCTGTAGCGGCCGATTGCCTGGTGATGATCGACAAACCCGAAGACATCCAAACCATTGCCGTGGCCCTGCCGAGTCTTCCGGCCCCGGGCAAGGTCGCGGCCTTACTAGCTCTGAAACACCGCTGCCATGCGGCGATTCGCCAGTCGGCCTTGCAGTCGCTCAACTCGGCGGAAATAGAAGTTCGCGTCGCCGCTTTGAAATCCCTAACCACCTCGGGCACGGCCCAGGACGTCGCCGCGTTGGCCACCTTGGCCGCAACATGCCAAGACAAGCCAGTCCGCGACGCGGCCTTTGAAACACTGCGTCTAATGACCGCCCCAGGAACAAACGCGGCCATCCTCGCCTTGATGACCGACAAAAAGGCGCTCACCCCAGCCCTGGTACGCTGTGCCTTGGGCAGACGCTCACTGGAATTCACACCCGGCTTCATCAAAGTAGCCGCGTCGCCCAACGACCCCGTCAGTCTCGAAGCGTTCTTAGCCTTGCAAATCATGGCCACACAGAAAGATGCCGACGCGCTCGTTGCTCTACTGTGTAAAACCCCTTCGAGCAAAACCTCACCCGGCAAACTACGCGAAGCGGCCGCACGAGCTGTGTGGATGAGTTGCCAGAAGATCACCGACCCGGCCGGTCGGGCGGCACCCTTGTTGGTCGCCATCAAGACGGCCGACGCGGAGGGAAAATGTGCCCTCCTGCCGGTACTGGCCCGACTGGGCGGAGCCGAATCGCTCAAAGCCGTTCGCCACGCCATGCAAAGCGACAACCGCGCCGTCCGCGACGCCGGCCACCGGGCTCTTGTCAATTGGCCCGACGCCTCGGTCGCCGACCAACTGCTCGACGTGGCCAAAAATGGCAAAGATGCAACACATCGCATCTGGACCTTGCGAGCCTACGCCCGAGTGGTCTCCTTGCCCAGCAACCGCCCGCCGCAAAAAACTTTTGAAATGCTCAGCGGCGCCATGAAACTTGCAACCCGGCCGCAAGACAAGCAGTTGATCGTCACGCGACTGGCATCTGTCCGTACGCCCCAGGCCCTCGCGATTTTAGTCTCGTATCTAGACAACGCGGAACTGAAAGACTCGGCCGTTCCCGCAGTTTTCACGCTCGCCAAGGGGCTCAGTCAGTCGCATCCCGATCAGGCCAAAGCGGCCCTCGAAAAAGTTCGGCCCATGACCAAGGATCAGGCCACCGCGCAGCAAATCCCCAAAGTGCTACGCGACATCGAAGCCCGCAAGCAAGGACAAAAGAAATAGGAATCCATGACCATGACACGTGCAAAAGTCCATCTCACGCGGCGTGAAATGCTGCGGCAAGCGGCCGTCGCCGCCGGTTCGTTCGCCGCCCCGCTGGTAATCCGTGGCTCGGCCTTGGGCGCCGACGGCGCAACGGCGCCGAGCAACCGCATCACCGTCGGCTCAATCGGCGTGGGCATGATGGGCAAAGGGCATTTCGGAATCATGTCGAACTACCCTGACGTTCAACTCGTTGCTCTGAGCGACGTCGATCCCTGGCGACGCGACAATATGACGGCAAGGCTCAAATCGATTTATGGCAAGAAACAGCCCAGCGGCCAATTCCACGGATTCAAGGCTTATAACGATTTCCGCGACCTCTTGGCGCGCGACGATATCGACGCGGTGGTCATTGCCACCGGCGAACGCTGGCACCCGGCCATCACCGTCCGTGCTGCCGAAGCCGGCAAAGACATCTACTGCGAGAAACCTATCTCCTTGACCATCCGCCAAGCTCGGACCATGGCCGAAAGCGTGCGTCGCCACAACCGGGTCTTCCAAACCGGGCTGCAACAACGCAACTCGCCCGAGTATCTCAAGGCCTTCGAAATGGTCCACGCCGGCCTGATCGGCAAGGTCAAACTGGCCTACGTCTCGGGCACTGGCGTCAGTCCCTACCAAAACTTTCCAGCCCAACCGCTGCCCAAGGGTCTCGATTGGGATATGTGGCTGGGCCCTTGCCCTTGGCATCCCTACAGCTATCGCTACCACCAGTCCGGGGCCCCAAAAAATGTCGTCCCCTGGAGTTGCAACCGCGCCTTCGGCGCCGGCGGGCTAACCTCCGGGACTGTCCACAACCTCGATTCGGCCCATGCCGGCTTGCGGAAAGACGGCCAAGGACCGGTCGAAATCACACCAGCCGGCGTGAACGGGGCGCCCTCGCTGACATTCAAATATGCCGACGGCACACGCATCGTCTGCGCCACCCACCTCGAACCAGGCAAACATCAAATACCCGCAGGCTGGGATCCGCAAACACCCATCAAGAATTTCGGCGTACTCTTTGTCGGCGACCGCGGCTGGGTTCACGTCGAACGCTTCGGGCTGCTGAACTGCTACCCCAAGCACCTGCTGGATACCAATTATGCGAAGGGGCATTCTGTAATCCAGAACCATCGCGACTGGCTCGACTGCATCCGCACGCGTCGTCGCCCCCGTGCCGACGTCGAAATCGGTGCAAGTTCGACCATCCTTGCCCACCTGGGCTGCATCGCCCTCTGGACCGGACGAGCACTGCAATGGGATCCGCTCAAAGAAGAATTCATCAACGACCGCCAGGCAAACGCCCTACGCTCGCGCGCAAGTCGAGCACCGTGGAGCGTGTAACATAATCAGGACTGCACAAATGAAACACATCATCCACTCGCTTCTAATAACCGCTTGCCTGCTACCCCTCGCGGCCCAGGCATCGGGCCAACGTCCACGTCGCACGCTCCCTGAAGCTGAAAAGCAGCGACTCGACGCCGCAATTCCAAGCAGCGCGGCCGCCAAAGCCAAAAAGCCCCGCCGCCTGCTGATCTACGACAGAAACGTCGCATACGGCGGTCACGGTTCCATCGAGTCCGTAAACTACGCCTTCACCCGCATGGGCAAGAAAACCGGCACGTTCACAACCGAAATCTCCCGCGACCCGGCCGTATTTAGCCGCGAAAACCTGGCTCGCTTCGACGCCGTGTGCCTCAACAACACGGTCGGCAACCTCTTCACCGATCCGCAACTGCGCAAAAACCTGCTAGAATTCGTCCTCGCCGGCGGCGGACTGCTGGGCATCCACGGAACCAGCGTGGCCTTCACCGATTTTAGCAAGGGAGGCAAAGAAACCTGGCCCGAGTTCGCACGCTTGATCGGCGGACGCGGCGCCGCGCATCTGGCACAAGACGAACGCATCACCATCAAACTCGATTCTCCAGCCCACCCGCTCAATCGGCCCTTCGGCGGAAAAGGTTTCCAACATACAAGCGAATTCTTCCGCGTACACGGCCCCTATTCCCGCGACCGCCTGCGCGTACTCTTTAGCATCGACACGGCCAAAACGCAACTGGCCCCCAAAGGCACGCATCCCGGCGTCGAGCGCGGCGACAACGACTACGCCCTGGCTTGGACCAGAAACTACGGACGCGGACGCGTTGTCTATTGCACCATCGGCCACAGCCCGACCGACTTTACCAACCCCAAGATCCTCGAGTTCTACCTGGGCGCCATCCAATTCGTGATGGGCGACCTGCCCGGCTCGACCACCGCAAGCAACAAACTCACCCCCGCCGTTGTTGCCCAAGAAAAGCTTGGCTGGCGTCTAGGCGTGACAATGTGGGGATTGCACAAATTCACCTTCTACGAAGGCCTCAAAAAAACCAAGCAGCTCGGCCTTTCCTACGTCGGCGGGCTGAGCTTCCAAAAAGTCAGCAAAGACATTCCAAAAAACTTCGACTGCAACCTCAGCGACGACGAGTTGCAGCAAATCCGCCTCAAGATGGACGACGCCGGCGTCCGCATGCCCACCTTTTTCTACGCCCAAATCCCCGCCGACGAAGCCGGTTGCCGCAAAGTCTTCGAGTTCGGGCGCAAGCTGGGAATCGAAACTTTCATCTCCGAGCCGCCCCCAGAGTCGCTGGACATGATCGAACGCTTCTGCGACGAATACGACATCAAGCTCGCCATCCACAACCACGGCCCCAAGCAATCGCCCGTCTACTGGCGGCCCGAGGGGATTCTTGAAGTCTGCAAAGGCCGCAGCCGGCGCGTCGGCGCCTGCCCCGACACGGGCTACTGGATGCGCTCCGGCATCGATCCCATCGAAGGCATACGTAAGCTGGGCAAGCGGATAATAACCATCCAGCCCCACGACCTCGACGAGCTTTCGCCCAAAGGGCACGACCTTCCCTGGGGCACGGGCAAGGCCAATTTTGCCGCCATGCTCCGCGAAATACACCGCCAAGGCATCCATCCCACGCTCATCGGCCTGGAATACTCCTACAAATTCGAAGACAACATGCCGGAGATGGGCAAATGTGTCGAATTTTTCAACAAAACCACAACCGAGTTGCCTGAATAAATGCCGCGAACCCATCGCGCCCAGCCGTGTCTAATTCTCCAGACCAACGGGCCGGGCTCCCGCGCCTAGGCCACACATTACAATCTCTCTTGCCGCAAAGGAGCACAACGATGCGAAATACAACTTGCTTTACTGTATCGTTGTGCCCACGCACTCGAACCGCATAGCCCCTCGCGGCTAGCTTACGAGGCGGGGCTTTGCAATTGACGTTTCTTCACGTTAATACTCTCGGCGCAGATGCTGCGCCTTCACCCAGGCAAGAATTTCTACTAATGACAAATACCTATTGGAATCGATCGAATGATCGACACGGCCGCAAGGCCATGCAGCTTTGCCGCCAGGTGGCCGTAACCCTGGACATGGTCCTTTCCGGCGAATGCCGCGACGAGCTTTTACAAAGCCTCCGCGTCGAATCAGTCCAACCGGCCCCCAACGCCTCGCGGATGCTAGTGCCGCAAATCGCAATTGAGGGTACACCAAGAGATTGGTTTGCCTAGA
>CAZISU010000403.1:0-5938 GCA_964541935.1 uncultured Planctomycetaceae bacterium
AGTTCCCGGCGACGCCAACGGCGACGGACGTGTCGATGGGGCCGATGCCATAATCCTGGCCGGCAACTGGCAAGTGTCGGAAAACGCCACCTGGGATATGGGGGACTTCAACGGCGACGGCCGCGTCGACGATTCCGACGCCACGATCCTGGCGGTCAACTGGCAGTATGAAGCCGGCAGCACCGCCTCCAACGTACCTGAGCCGAACACACTTGCTATGCTACTTGCCTTCGCTGGCGTTTTACTGATAAGGAGTCGTCGATAAACCAATGAAGAAAATTACCATTCTAGCGATCCTCACCCTCTCTCTCGTCATGTCGGCGTGGGGAAAGACGGCCGCAACACCGATGACCGTCTCGCCAAACGACTTCCAAGGAAGTGACGCCCAGCGAATCAATCAGGCGATTCAGGCTGGGGCCGACAAAGGCTTGACGGTCGTCATACCCCGATTCAATAAAAAAGCGGACGCGACGACCGAGCTGTGGCTGATAGACTCAGCGATACTCGTGCAAGAGAACACGGTTCTGCAGTTGAACAACTGTCACATCAAGCTCTCCGATCGCTGCCGAGACAATTTTATCCGCAGCGCCAACTGTGGGCTCGGGGTCACCGACATCAAACCGATCAAGAACGTTCATATCTACGGCGTCGGTAGCGTGCTGCTGGAAGGGGCCGACAAACCCCGCTCGACCGGCGACAGCGCCAAAACGCTCGGCAAGCGCACCTTCGGAACCGATGCGGGCGTCGCGGGAGAAAGCCAAACTGGCGACTGGCGAAACATCGGCATCCTGATGGCCTACGTCGATAATTTCTCGATCAAAAACCTCAAGATCAAAGACTCGCACTGCTGGGCCATCTCGCTCGAACGCTGCGGCTTTGGACGGGTGCAAGATATTCGCTTCGAATCACGCGGATTTATGGTGATCGATGGCGTCCGAAAAACCACGCTCAACCAAGACGGGCTCGACCTGCGGCAAGGCTGCTACGACATCCAGATCGAAAGGATCTCCGGATCGACCGGCGACGACCTGCTCGCCCTGACCAACATCGCGATCGGCGGAAAAGGGAAGTGGGCCGAGGTCGGAGGCAAAGACACTACCATGGTCAGCGGTCTCTATAAAAGAGAAGGTGGGGTCGACGATATACGAAACATCACGATCCGCGACGTTGCGGGCTACGCGGGCGGCCACCATGTGGTTCGATTCCTGAACGCCGGTGGGCTGAAGATTTATAACGTCGTGCTCGACGGGCTGATCGATACCTCGCCGCCGGACCGACCATGCAAGGCGACTATAAAAATCGGCGACTCCAACCCAGGCTGGGGTGGTGTCACGCCGCTAGGTGATACGAACCGGCTGATGTTGAGCAATATATCGAGCGCCTCGCAGCACACAATCCTGATCGCGGGCTCGCTGGCCGACTCGTGCGTCTCGAACGTCATCCGCCACCTCAAAACGGGCGACCCGATCACCTACGCCTCGGGCCGTCAGAATGTAAAGAACGTCCGATTTTCCAACGTGATGCGATCTGAAGTTTCCTTTGGCCGGAAGAAGAAGTAACTCCCTAACAGTTTTGCCCATGTTCGGTCCAGTTGATTTGCCCTTCGAATTCCACTGGACAGCGATGGCGAAGAGGCGGCTGCGGGTGGAGATGTAGAGCACGTTGCCGGCCACGACGGGAGTCGAGTATACCGAATCACCCACATTGTTTTCGGCCAAAAGGTTTTGCTTGGCCGATAGTTCAAAGACTACTATGTCGCCGTCCTCGTCGCCCAGATAGACCTTTCCGTCGACGATCAGCGGCGAGCCCCACACGGCGGCCAGCATATCGTAGGTCCAGTGTGGTTTGCCCGTGGTGGCATCCAGGCAGTGAAACAGCCCGGCCAGATCGGCAACGAACAGCAGACCGTCCTTAATAGCCACCGTGCCCAGTCCGCGATGCATGGCCTCTTCGAAGGCAAGTTCGCCGTCGCCGTCCCCATCCACGCCTGCATACAGCCAGACGGCGGCGGAATTCGGATTCTTTTTAAGCGTTTCGCCGTCCTCTTTGTCGACCGCTTGCGTGCGTCGCGTTTGCGAGTAGGCTGTTGCGATTGGCTTGCCATCCCGATCGACAACGATTTCGGGACTGACGTCGCCACGTCGCGTGGGGTCGATACACCACAGCCGGCCCGGCGCCTCGCCGAACTCCGGGTCGTGGCCGGTCATGATATAAACCCGTCCGTCGTGGATGACTGGCGTGGAGATGATACTGGCCCGCTGGCCCTGGCCATCGCCTTCCCAAATCGAATCCTTGGCGTTGCAATCGAACTTCCAGAGCAGTTTCGGTTTGCCCGAGGTTGTGGCTTCGGCGGCAAAACTGTAAATCCAGCTGTCGCCGCCGGCAAAAATCGCTTGACGCACCCCGCCGAGCGTGCCCACGGCGGCCGACGACCATTGGCCGTGAAGGATATTGGCACCCGGCGAGGCGTCCGACCAGATCAGCTTGCCCGTGTTCTTGTCCAAGGCGATGAAACTCGCTGCCTTGGGGGCGGGGACGTGTTCGTGCGAATCGTCGACGCCGTTAGACGTGTTCACAAACAAGAGATCGCCGGCCGCGGTCACCGAACAACTGCACATGTTGTGTTGCAGAATGCCGAGTTCTTTCATCATGTCGAATGACCTCACGATGTCCGCTTCGTTCTTGTCGCTCGATTTTTCGCCGCTTTCCGGCCCGGCGTTTTCGCCGTCTGCAAATCCGTTAGCATCGAGACAAACGACGCATCCGCGGCTATCGACGACCCACAGTCTATCGCCCTCGACCAATGGGCTGGAGCAGATTCCCTGTAAGGGCCAGTCGACGCTGCGCCCGGCAGAGAGTTTTTCGCAGGAGTACTGCCACTGGAAGCTCCCGTCGTCGCGCGAGAAGCACAGCAGGCAGCCGAGGTCGACCTTGGCCGGGAATCGTTGCAGATAACCGGCCCCGTTGTTGGTTGCGCAAAAAACCTTCGAGCCAGCCACTATGGGCGTGCCGTAGGTCTGCGTGCCCAGCCGTGCCACCCATTTGATGTTCTTGGCCGATTCCGACTTCCAATCGCCCGTCTTGCGATCGAAACTGCCAACCTCCCATTGGGTGGGGATGTTCTTGGCGTCCGAGACGTTGTTTCGCTCGGATGAACCTCCCATCTGGTCCGTTGCCATCTGGTCCGTTGATGGAACCTTATGCGAGGCTGCCCGCGTTTGCAAGCAGCATAGGGACAACGAGATCGCGAGCATGACGGCCGGTATATGGGCCAAGATTGTTTTGAATTTCATGGTGTGATGCCGGTTGGAGTGGTCATATCGGTGGGCTGGACTCGGGCGCGCAGACTTGGTAGACCGATTTCACGGGGTCGCCCCGTTCGTCAGATGCACTGCTACCCCCACCGTGGAAGTGCCATTTATCTTCTATTTCCAGCATAGCAAACCGGTCGGGAGGTAGCCACCCGCAAAAAAATGGAAATGTGAATAACCCCAACGAATTGAATCCAGGTGAAACGGTGGCGCAAGACAGTCAAGCTTTGCCGATTAAGTGGCCGTTGCCGCCTTCTTGACGTGCCTGTCGGGCCAGATAACCGACACTACTTCCCTGCCTTGACTGGCCGGAAATGTCTGCCTAATAAGAGCGGTAAACCTTTTGGAGAAAATTACTTCCGTACCCTCAAGGGTCGTTTACAGCATAGCCGATTAGGATCTTGGCCCTTGACCATAGCGACATGCAAGACGGCGTGTCGGAGGGTGCGTCAGGCAAACCGTACACACGTTATTTTCGAGTCAAGGAGTGGCTCGACGGACCTGATGCAATACACCATGCGGATCGCGGAGTTGACCCACGTTTCCCGCCCACAACCACAGCCGACCCAGAAAGTCGGTTCTTGCCCATGGGAGAACCCACCCCACGGTAAAAAGACATTGCAGTGTGCGATGTTGGTTGTCGGTTGTTTGATTGGGATACGAACTAAGCGATTCACCTGAAAAAGGAGACGTTGCTCGATGAAAAGTAGAATTGTCTTTGGAGCGCTCTTAATGAGTGTGGCCTTATGTGGGCAGGGGTTCGGGTTTGAGCTCCTTGATAACCTGCTAGGCCTCAACAAATGTGGCTGTGGCGGTGGTTGTAACGAGCCGGCCTGCTGCGAGCAGGATTGTGGACCCCAGTGTTGCGAGCAGGCATGTGATAAGGCCTGTGCGCCCAAGTGCTGCGAGACGGCATGTGAGCCCAAGTGCTGCGAAACCGAATGCTGCGAACCGCAGTGCTGCGAAGCGGCCTGTGGAACCAGCTGTGGCAAGAAGTGCGATCTGTTCGGTGGCCTTAAGGGTCTGTTTGCTTGCAAGAAGTCCTGCAACGCTTGCTGCGAACCGCAGTGCTGCGAAGAAGCCTGCGAGCCCAAGTGCTGCGAAACAGCCTGTGCACCCAAATGCTGTGAGACGGCCTGCGAACCCCAGTGCTGCGAGACAGCATGCGAACCTACCTGTGGCACTAGCTGCAGCAAGAAACGCTGCACGCCCGTGCTCGACTTCCTCGATGACCTCTGCAGTCTGCGGATTTGCCTTTACAAGTCCAAGAAGAGCTGCGGCGGATGCTGCGAGACCGACTGCTGCGAGCCCCAATGCTGCGAAGAGACCTGTGGCCCGACCGGCTGCGGTGGCTCCTGCGATGGCTCGACTACAGTCACTCCGGCTCCGATGAAAATCAAGGCCGCCCCCAAGGCCGCCCCGAAAGAAAAAGCCGCTCCGTTGCCGAAGGCCCCCAAGGCCGATTCCTCGGCTTCGCTGCGACGCACCGGTCGGTACTACCAGGCCAGCCGCGTCATCGTACGCAACTAGCTTGTAGCTCGAACCAGAGCGAAATGCAAAGCCTGCTCGAGAGATTTCTCTTGGGCAGGCTTTTTTGTTCTTTGGAGGTTTCCCCTTGTCTCTGCCCCTTGTCCCTGCCCCTCGCTTGCGCTTCGCGCTTAGTATTACGAGTACATCAAGGGCATCGTAAATCGTGGGTAGAAGCCCTTCTTATGTCGGCCTTGTACTGGTAGAATTGATCATTTCCTACACTTAACTCCCCGGCTACGAGACCAAAACGGAACCTAACATGCCCCCCGCCTGGGAAAACAGCCTTTGGATGAGAGCAGCCCGATGCCAGCCGGTCGAGCGGGTGCCGATTTGGCTGATGCGCCAAGCTGGCCGATATATGGCCGAGTATCGGGCGGTTCGCGAAAAGACGACCTTTCTAGATCTCTGCAAAAACCCCTCGCTTTCGGCCGAGGTAATGCTTACGGCCGTCGACCGACTGGGGGTTGACGCGGCCATTATATTCTCTGATTTGCTGCCGATCCTCGAACCAATGGGACTAAACCTGGAGTTCACGCCGGGCGACGGTCCGAAAATTCACAATCCCATCACTGAGCCGGCCGATGTCGACCGCGTGCGGGAACTCGAAGATTTGGGGCCCTTGGATTTTGTGATGGAGACCGTCAGCCAAACGCGAGCCGGTTTGGACGAGAATCTGCCCCTGATCGGTTTTGCCGGGGCCCCGTTCACCCTGGCCAGCTATGCCATCGAAGGTGGATCGAGCCGAAACTTCGCACGTACCAAACAGCTCATGTACAGCCACGTTTCGGCTTGGCACGCGCTGCTGGGGAGAATCGCCCGCGCGGTGTCCCGCTATCTGGTGGGGCAAATCGAAGCCGGCGCGCAGGCCGTGCAGCTTTTTGATTCGTGGGCCGGCTGTCTCTCGTCGGCCGACTATCGGCAATATGTATTGCCGCACACCCGCGCTGTGATCGAATCGATTCCCGCGGACGTGCCGGTGGTGAACTTCGCCACGGGTAACCCGGCCCTGTTGCCGTTGTTGAGCGAGGGCGGCGGTTCGGTAATCGGTATAGATTGGCGGGTGGATCTAGACGAAGCGTGGCAAACGGTCGGCCGCG
>CAZISU010000404.1:0-5894 GCA_964541935.1 uncultured Planctomycetaceae bacterium
ATCAGCGGCATGCTTCGTCGTGACGGCCTCGATGGCGGCCTTCATAACGGCCCTCTTATCGCTCAGCGCATCAATCGCTTGCCGCATTGCCGCTTGTAGGGCCGGCTGCTGTGCGAAGACGGCAGCGGCAGTCCGTCGCTTGTCGACCACGCCCATTTCCTCGTTCAACTCTTGCGGAGTCTGACCAGCCCGTTGCAGCCGGGCGACAATCGCGTCCGGGTCAACTTCGTTGTCGAGACTTTCTCGGGCGAGTGGTCGCAAGTCAAGCTGCTCGTACGGCTCGGCTTCGGCCGCCTTCTTTTCGAGTACGGCGACTAGTTCGTCGCGGGGAATTGTTTGCGTTGTCATTTTCGCTTCTCCGGTTTCATAATGTTACAAGGGATAAAACGCCCGGGCCGGCACCGCGACGAGCGGTAACCGGCTCCCGGGCTGCACGCGGACTATTCAGCGTCGGACGTCACGTTGTCAGAGGCACTTTTGATGTATGCTTCGCGCGTCACGCCAAGCCGCTCCAACACCTCAGGATGACCGTCGGCTTCCAACGCGGCCTGAACCGCCGCGCCCAATGTTTCAGCCGAATCGAACGCTTCGGCGGGAACGTCGCCGGACTCGCCCGGCTCGTGGCCCTCGGCCTCATCTGCCTGGCGACTCTCGATGTACTGCTCCTCGGTAACGCCAAGCTGTTCCATTGTCACCTTCTGAGAACGGTATTCGTCGCGGAAAATGTTTTCGTCGGTACTCATCGGCACGGTTCCTTGTGCTTGGGAATTGTTAGTTTCGGGTTCCACTGAATCGTTCGACGCGCCCTTTCGCAGAAAATCGTGAAGTGCGAAGCGGCTCGACGCGGTAAGATTCACCCACGGCCGCCCTTCGGCGAGCATGGCCGACGCGCTATGTTCGACCAGCTTGACGATGGCTTTTGTTTCCACGCCGTCATCGCCCTGCGCCAAAATCCGTTTACAAAAAGCGACTAGCGGAATATTATTCGGCTCCCATTTCAGCAAAATCGTCGCCGCCTCGCGGACAGAATCGACCGCACGGCTGAGAAATTGTACGCTCCCCGGAGCGCATGAGTTAAGATTAGTGTCTGCCATAATGTTTCCTTCGTGTGTGAACTATGGGACCTCAGCCCCGGTTTCGGTTTCGAGTTTCTTGTCGCTAACGGATTGAGCCAACGCGACTCCCCACTCGCCGCCTCCAGTGCATCCCAAAAAAACGCACGCCGCAAACTCGAGCGCCTCCAAGTCGCCCTCGCTGCCGGTCGAGACGTATTGGTCGATCGCGTCTCGCAACTCCTTGACGGATTGTGCGTACAACAGTTGCGCAGATCGATCTGGTCGGTCGTCGTAATCACTCATCGGCCCTTGCCTCCACGTCCTTCATGGCCGGCACCACGGCGACGGCACGCAGCTTGCACACCCGGCCGGCGTACTTCAATAGTCGCCTCAACCGCCGGCAGCCGTTCGGGTCCGATGCGTCGGGTAGTGCCCGAAGCGTAATCGTGTAGTCGGCTGGCTTGGTCATTCAATTCCCCATGAAGTCGTCATAGGCTTCGGTGTCGTCGGGACTCATGCCGTCTGGTGATTTGGCCAGCGGTGCGGGACTAGCGCCACTAGCGGCACTAGAATCCACTGCCCCAGGTTTATATATTTCTTGTTCTTGTAATTGTTCCTGCCTCGTGTGTAAGGGGTCGGAATTAGTCCCGCTACTACCGCTAGTCCCGCACTCTTCAACCACTGTGGCGAACCACTGCGCCCCCATCCTGGTGTCTCGCTTGTCGAGGTATCTGCCGCCAATTACTCGCAGGTGGACGTGGTGGAGTTTCATTCCGAGGCTGCGAGGGCTCGGGAGCTTGCCGTCGCGGGTATAGACCAATTCGCCGATGGCATTGCGCAACGTCTCGTAATCGTTGGGGTGGTCGGCCAGTGTTTTGAGGGCCGCCGATGCGGTGACGCCAACTCCAGCCGGGTCAAGTTCCTGCCACCCGTCGACCAGCAGGCGGAGAGCCACGCCGTCCCGGTCGGCTTGGCAGGCGAGTTGCGTCCGTGTCTCGCCCGGGTCTGGCAGTCCGCACCAGACAACGGCGTTGCGTACGAGGTCCGACCACGCTTGGAATGATCCCCATGGCCGGAGCTTCATGCCTGGCCGACCGGCGGCACAGTAGCCAGCCAACACGGTCAGGGCCGCCGCCGTCAGTCGTGGCCGCTCGGCCCGAACCCAGGCCAGCAGGTCGGGATGCTTGAACCCTGTGCGCTGCTCCGGGGTTTCCTCTGGCGATTGCAGCCGAACATGTGCCACACGGCGAACCATGTCACCCGCCAAGATGATGTTGTTTCCCGTGGCGAACCAGGTCGCGACAAGCGGGATACCAGTGGCCATCCGGCTTTCGCCCAATACTCGATCGGACCAAGTGGTTGCAGTCAGCGCGGCGTCGATGGCAGGCCCGCCCAGGGCGGTGCTTACGTTGTCGATCAGGATCAACAATTCACCAGACAGGGCCATGGCCGTAATTCTCTTGCGAAACTCATCCTCATCCCGGGGCGCGGTCATCCGCGCCATATCGCGGCCGGACGTAATCAGCGCGATGCAATCCGTCAGCAGGGATTTGCCACACCCTCGGACGTTGGCGTCCACAAGGAACATCGGCGCCGGGCCATCGTAAGCAAACCTGGTAAGCGGAGTGAGCGTTGCGGCGACCCACGCCGCGCGGTGGGCCCCATCGCCGAAAGGAAAGTCTTCGACGACTTCCAGCAGGTCGGCCGCTGCCTGCAGGGACTCGGCTCGGGTTGGCTTGTTCGGTATGTTTGGAAACGACTGTTGCGGCTCGAAGACGATGCCGGTTTTCTCATCGTATCCGGGTGTTTGCAGGACCGTTCCGTCCGCTCGCAAGATCGGCACTTCGGCCACGCCTTCCAGCCGGCGGACGGTCCCCCACTCGCCGCGCGCTTCAACCGCTTTGACTGCCCAGGCCGGCGGGTGACACCGCTCGAACCCGTCACTGTCTGACTTCGGTTTCAGCCAATTTGCAACGGACGACAATAGCTCTTGCAGCCTCGCTTGTTTTAGCGTTGCAATCCGTGGTGCGCTCTGAGGTCGCGCAATGCCTCGCGGTGGCTTGGCGTCACGGACGATCTGGACCAATGAGCCGGCCCGCTGGTATACGTTCGGCGCGGTCGCGAGGAGTTCGATGGCCTGGTCAACCACAAGGGGTTCGTCGGGCGACACAATGACGACCGGCGTTCCGTCTTCGTCGGTGTCCTGGTTTGCTTTGGGCGCCTTATCCCACGCTTCGACCTGCTCGTCGGTCACGGGTTCGGTGGCGTCGATGAGTTCCAGATATTCGCTCATCGAGTGACCATCGGCGAACCAATCACGGAAGTCCCGACCGTGGGTTTCGTTGATCTCGTAACCGGGTGGCGTGATGAGTTTAACCCACTTCGCGCCAGCCTTGTGTGCCTGGATTGCGTGCAGCTTGCCACCTTCGATGCCGGGTTCGTCCGCGTCGGCAGCAACGACGACACCTTTATCTGTGGCCCAAGAGTAGTCGAGTTTTTTGACCGATCCCGCGCCACACGCATTAGTGATTGCAACGTGACCGGCAGGCAAGCCGGCAGAATAGAGGGTCATCGCGTCTGGCAAACCTTCGCACTTATGGGCAACTTCCGCGGCCTCGATCGATTCCCCCTTGGGCATCAGCCACGACTCGACGGAGCCGCCCACGAGGTGCGTCTTGCGCTCTGATAGCTTTCCGAATGGCGGAAACAGCATGCCGGTAATGCGGTACAACAGCAGGGCCTTCTTGGTTCCGCGCAGGTCAGTTCCGACGAATCCGAGACAGAGGCTTCCATCCTTGGCCGGCCAGTTGCACACCCGGCCGCCGAATGCTTCAACCGCTTCGGGACTGATGGGCAGTTTCTTGGCACACCACAGTCCGATCAAGCCAGGGGCCCGGCGGAGAAGATCGCCCTCGGCCCACGTCACCGCCGCGAACGGGTCTTTCTTTACGGCCGCGCCGTTGGCCTTGTGCTGGCCGTTGGAACTTGGCTTGACGCCAAGATAATCGGCGGTCATCCTGATTGCCTCCGGCAGCGTCTTTTCGGTCATCCACATAATGACTGCCAGAAAGTCGCCGCACTTGTCGGGAAAGCAATGGCTGCAACGATAGGCGCCGGTTTCTCGATCTATCAGGCGAGCGCGTGTGTTGCCCCCGCACTTTTCACAAGAATGTTCTCCGCCGTCCAGCTTTTCGAGAGGAATCCCAGCCACGTCGGCCAAAATGTCGACCTCTCGGCCTCTCGCCATTGCCTTGATGGTCATCGCGTCAAGCGTCATATTCACGTCTCGCCCTCCAGTTCGCTCGCCGCTGCCAAAAAATGCTGCCGCGCCCGAATCAAGCTTGCCCTCGCATCGACATGGCGGTCGTGCCCCGGCTGCCCGGCGGGCGCACACGGGGCGAGATCGAGTAAACGATGCATGACGCGCCCGACGGCTGATGCGGCGGATCGAAGTCGGGCCGCTTCGTGGTGACGCCGCTCGCGTGTCGGTGTCATTATGCTCATGTCAAAAATACTCCGTGACTGCCGGATCCTTCCGCCTTCGCCTTGTCGGCTTGGGCGGTGGCGTTGCCGATCGGGCGGCCTCATATTCGAGAATCGCGTCCCACGTGATCCGATAACGGGGTCGACGGCTTCCAGGGCTGGCGACATCGAAACCAACTAAACGGCCGGCTTTGATTTCGTCGATAACGGAACCCGGCTTTTTTCGCCACCGTCGAGCCACTTGGGGCGGTGAGTACGTGCCGGAAAGCGGAGGGGTGGGGACTATCACTGGCCATCCTCCCTCGCCTTGACGGGATGGCTAAATGAGACCCTTACCCCAAGCCGCTCCAACTGAGAAGTCGCACGGTCACACAATCGGTGATTGCCCTGCGCTCTCGCGGCAACCAGGGCGACAAACCAGGGAACCGGGCTATTAGCGGCTGCTTGTCGCGAGTTAGACTTGCAGGTCGACATGGGCTATTCTCCAGAAAATGAAACTGGCATCTAGAAAATGGCCGAGTGTCGCATGGGTGTCGCATCAAGAATGCAGAAACGCCCGCGTTTTTAAGGGCGGGCGCTACTGAAAGTGTCGCCGAAAGTGTCGCGCGACAGGTGGGTTATTTCCAAGCCTCAAAGTCGCCGTCGGCCGTCTTCTCGCCGTGTGGCATGGTGTCCTTGCCCGCTTTGAGAATTTCCTGAGACTTGACGAACTTCGGCCAGCGGTACAGGCTGGTTCGAGAACACCCAACCGCTTTGGCAATCTGCGTATCTGACCATTCTGGGTGATCGGCGAGTGTTGCCAATGCCATCGCCTCCATGCTTACCGTTTCGCCTTCGTCACTCGCCGTATTGTCTGTCGGCTCGGAACTGGGGGCGGGCTTGCCGCCCTGCTCTATCGCCGGGTCGGTAGGCTTGCCCACGGCTTCGGCCTCAATTAGATCCGCAATGGCCGCCGCGTTCGTTTCCACATACGCGACACTAGGGTTAATGTGGTCTTCCCAGTCGCAACAGAACGCGGGCGGTGGCTGAAGGGGCAGCTTTTCCCTGTTGGCGTCCAACCATTCCGCAGCAACCCTGAATAGCCATCTATACCTATACTCCAGCCGTAGATTATCACTTTTCGCTACAAATGCATCGATTTGCTCGATAAGAAAGCGAAGTTCCAGATACTCCACGCCGCCAAGAAATCCGAGTGAGATCGCTTCCCGGAGGAATCTCCCGGCCGTCACCACGGTGTTGCCCGTGTATTCGCCGCTCAGTGCCCTCAACTGCTGCGCGATGGCCAGCAGGTCGCTTGAAGCTGTCATAATTCTCCACCTTTCAGCCGGGCCGCCAGCCGGTCGCCCGAATCGGTGG
>CAZISU010000405.1:0-5889 GCA_964541935.1 uncultured Planctomycetaceae bacterium
GCAAAAGGTGATTGCGAGGGCCTCATAGATCTCACCTCAAACCTCACTCCCCAACGACCTCAAGGATATCATCATGAACAAAAAAACAAACCGAAGAAACTTTATCGCCGGTGCCGCCGGTACGGCTGCTGGTTTGGCTATGGCAAACAGCTATGCGATGGGCGCCGATTCGAAAAACGGCCCCAATGACAAGATTAACGTTGCTCTGATCGGCTGCGGCGCCCGCGGCCAGACACTCTTGCCCAGTTTCATGAATAATCCCGGCGCAAGGGTCGTCGCCGTTTGCGATGTCAACTCCAAACGCCTTAACGCATGTCGAAGAGAGGCCGGTGGAGAGAGAATCGCCGCCTATAGTGACTTCCGAAAAGTCATGGACAGAAAAGACGTCGATGCGGTGATCGTCGCCACCCAGGCGCATTGGCACCTTCTGCCGTTGATTGCTGCTTGCCAGGCAGGCAAAGATGTTTACGCTGAAAAGCCCTTGGGTAATTTCATCGGCGAGGGTAAATTCGCTATCGAAGCTGCCAAAAAGTACGACCGCATCGTGCAGATCGGCACTCAGCAACGCAGCCGCAAACACTATCACCAGGTGGTCAAGTTAATTCAGGACGGAAAACTGGGCAACATTTCTGAAGTCAAGGTCTGGGACTATTATAACTGGGCGCCCAGCTTCGGCATGCCCGCCGATTGCGATCCTCCCAAGGAACTCGATTGGGACTTCTACGTCGGGCCCGCGCCCTATCGACCCTACAACCCCAACTGGTACCACAACTACGGCTACGACTGGATCAAACTCTCCGGCGGCGGGCATCAGGTCGCTTGGGGCGTACACCACTACGACATAATACTTTGGGCCATGGGTGTTAAATACCCGCTGGCCGTCTCGGCCATGGGCGGCCAATACGCCTTCAAGGACAACCGTGAGTGGCCCAACACGATAAGTGCCATCCTCGAGTTCGGACCCGGGCCGGTGGCCAAAAACGGCTTCGTCATGCAATACGACATGCGCATCGGCTGCCGACACAAACAGCGTTCACACGGCAAATGCTTCCTCGGCACCGAAGCCTCGATGATGGTAGACCGCGGACGCTACTCGATCGTGCCCGAAGTCTTGGGACGCAAAAAAGCCACCCCCGTTGCCGGATTCGTCAACAAACCGGAAGAAGTGCTCGGTGCCGACGACGAATTCCACCACACCGACGTTTTCCTCAAAAACGTCCGCGAGCACCAGCAGCCCTTCGCCAACACTGAGACCGGCCACCATGCCACCAACCTAGGCCACTTGATGAACATCTCCTGGCAGCTAGGCCGCACCATCCGTTGGGACGGCGCCAATGACCGCGTAATCGACGATCCCGAAGCCAACGCCCTTGTAAACAAACCCTACCGGGCACCCTGGAAATTGGAAGTCTGATAAAAAATGCAAAAAGGGGCCGGGAGCTTGCCCATCACACCATGTCAGGTTCTGTCCCTTTTAGCGTATCCTACCCCATTACTGCACCACAATCCAGAAAAGGAGCCCACCCCATGGCCCGTCATATTTGTCAGTTTGCCGCCGCCGTTGTATGTTTGATTTCTCTTGTCATGGTCACGACCTGCGAAGCGAAAACGGCCGCAATAACTCCGCCCGAGGGATTCACCATGATGTTCAACGGCAAGGATTTCACTGGCCTTCGAGCTATGAAACGTTTCAACCCGGTGAAGCTTAGCAAAATGTCGGTCGAAGATCGCAAGAATATGGACGCACAGAATATGGCCGAATTTAAAAAACACTGGCGTGTTGAAAATGGCGAATTGGTCAACGACGGCTACGGGCCATACGCTACCAGCGAAAAAAACTACGAAGATTTCGAGCTCTGGTTAGAATATAAAACCGTGCCCCTGGCCGACAGCGGGATATATCTACGCGGCATCCCGCAGGTGCAAATCTGGGACACCCGCAAAGAAGGCGGCCGTTGGAATCTCGGCGCTGACAAAGGCTCGGGTGGACTCTGGAACAACACCGGTGAAGGCCGCTGGCCCAAGGTCCATGCCGATCGACCGTTCGGCGAATGGAACTCCCTTCAGATCAAGATGATCGGCGATAAGGTTACCGTCCATTTCAACGGAAAACTTGTAGTTGACAACGCTCCATTGGAGAATTGCTACGACCGCAAGTCGCCGATATATGACCGTGGTCCGATTCAACTTCAAACCCACGGCGGTGAAATCCGTTGGCGGAACGTTTTCATCCGCGAGATCCCACACAACAGGTAAATGAATTGCCGTAAAACTTCAGCCATCTGAAGTTGATACTGGTTGATTATTTTCGATAAAACTCCCACGATTGGGAAGAGGCCACTGTTTTGTCGGTGATGTTATTATCTTGTCGCCGTCTGATTTTGGCGAATTTTTGTCCGGAGAGGAGTGTTAGCCATTGAAAAGGATGAAGAATCTTCGAACACAAGTTCATTTGAGAGAAATGTTTTATGCAGTGCATAGTCTGCTGATTTTATGATGAAAGAATATAATATCGCGATTTATCCTGGTGATGGAATTGGCCGGGAAGTTATCCCCGAAGCAGTTAAGGCACTCACGGCTGCAAGTGAACAGTGCGGCTTCACGCTGAGATATACTGAGTTCGATTGGGGATGCGAGTATTACGATCGCACGGGCAAGGTTGTGCCCGACGACTATCTGGATGTCCTGTGCGGTTTTGATGCCATTCTTCTCGGCTCGCTGGGAGATCCGAATCACCTTCCAGATCATATTACTTTAAAACCGTTGATTGAAATTCCCCAACGCGTTGACCAATATGCATGTCTTCGTCCAGCGGTTCTTTTGCCGGGTGTTTCTAGCCCGCTGGCCGCTCGGGAGGCCAATGATACCGATATGATGATTGTCCGTGAGAACTCCGAAGGGGAGTCTGTGGACGTGGGCGGGTTTTTCAAACACGGCAGCGAGGCGGGAATCGCCGTGCAAACGGCATTGCATTCGCGTCAGGGCGTCGAGCGGGTGCTCCGCTATGGGTTCCAACTGGCATCGGCACGTCGCAGGCGACTCACCATGGCAACGAAATCGAATGCCCTTAAGTACGGCATGGTTCTCTGGGATGAGGTTTTCGCGGAAGTTCAGCAGGAATACCCGAACGTTGTGGCCGACAAATGCCATGTTGATGCTTTGGCTATGAACTTTGTACGCTGCCCAGAAAAATACGATGTTGTGGTGGCGTCGAATTTATTAGGCGATATTCTCAGCGATTTGGCGGGGGCAATCTCCGGAGGTCTCGGCCTTGTGCCTAGCGCCTGTGTTAATCCCGAAAAACGGTTTCCGTCGCTATTCGAGCCGGTGCATGGCTCGGCACTTGATATTGCGGGCAAGAATCTGGCCAATCCGATCGGTGCGATTCGTAGCTCAGCGATGATGCTGGGAACCTGGACGCCGTTTAATAAACTCCGCGGCCTTTCCACGCTGGGCGAAGCAGCGCTCTGTTTTCTTCTCTGCGTAATCGGTGCCCAAGGCAATCTGATAGAAGCCTTGAGACAAGCGCCGATCCTTCTTCTGCTGCCCCTGATTGTTGTCGCCGTACATGGACTCGTTGTACTGTTTGCTGCGCGGGCAATGAAGATCGACCTCGCCACTACCTTCGTCACATCCATCTCCTGTATCGGCGGCACAGCTAGCGCTCCAATTGTGGCGACGGTTTATAAGAAGGAAGCTTTGATTCCCATCGGCGTTTTATTGGGCTCGCTGGGCTATGCCGTTGGGAACTACCTAGGGATCTATCTCGGATATTTCCTGATCGCATTTTAGCCAGCAGTTTCTAGTACTACAGCGCAAGGTCACGGCCACTTACACCGTATGAGTTATTTTAGTTCCATCCCTGATTTCCATAGTATTTTGCGGGTTCGCTTGATGTGGGACTTGCGTGCGGTCGCGTTGCGTTGTTGGGTTCTTGCGATGAAGATTGCCTATGGTATGAGGTGTGATACAATGCTTGTATAGGGACATACTATCCTCCCGCCATCAATCCCACCCAAAGGCTCCACCATGCTCCATCGTCTTTTAATGGCTATACTGTGCCTGTCCTGTTGCTTCCGGGCAGATGCTGCGCAGACTGATACCACGGTCGTGGAAAACAACCATGTGCGTCTGGTCTTCGCCACCAAGCCGGTCCCCTTCCTGCGGGAACTCGTGCAAAAGCCATCGCAAAAAAACCTGCTTGCCGATCCGGCAAACCAAAACCTGTTCGCGCTTGTAATCTCGCGGGCAAAAGGCGGCAACCTCACGGTCGAAAGCCGAAGCGCTAAGCAGGGGTCCATCGAAGTCAGCCGCGTTGCGAAGAGCCAGCACATCTTGATCAAGTTTACTGGATTGGGACCGACAAGCGATATGCGGGTCGATCTCAACGGTGTGCTAGACGATGCGGAACCATTTGTGCGATGGTCGATCAAGGTGGACAACCCCAACCGGAAAAAACTTTCCTTGGTTCAATTTCCCTACGTTACGGCCGCGCCTGCAATCGGTTCGCCGGACGACGACTTTATCGTTGCCCCTGCCTGTCCCGGTGTGCTGATCGAGAACCCGGCCAAGGAGTGGCCAGCGGATTATTCGTTGCGATTGTCGTTTCCCGGCGACCAGTCAGCCCAGTTCTTCTCCTATCAAGACCGCGACGCCGGTGTCTATGTTACGAGCATGGACACCGTCGGATACGGGCGGCGCATGTCGGTCACCAAACGGAAGGGTGGCTACCTTCTCTGCCAGGACTATCGACTTCCCGACTCGCTGCCCATGCATTGGAAGAGCCCCTACGACGTGGCGTTCGGCGTCACCTCGGGCACGTGGCAACAGACGGCCGATATCTACAAGCGTTGGGCCGTGCAGCAACCATGGTGTGCCCGCACCTTGGCGGAGCGCGACGACATCCCCGCCGCGTGGAAGCAAGGCCCCTGTATCCATACCGTCGAAATGCGCACATACGACAAAAATACACGCGACTGCAATGGCTCGTACTATCCCCAATTGCAGGAACATCTGCGTTTATTCCGCAAGAAGATCGACGGACCGGTCGTGCCTATACTGACCGGTTGGGAAAACCATCGTCGTTGGACCGCCGGCGATTGTTTTCCAATCTTCGACGCCGCCAATGCGGGTCGTGTGCTCGGCCAGATCCGCCAGGACGGATTTTCCCCGACCGTTTATATTTCTGGACTGAATTTCACGTTCAACAACGAGGGCGTGGACGGTTCGCCAATTCCAGGCGCGGAACGCTATACCGACTCGTTCGTAATCGACAAGGCTACGGGCAAGCCCAAAACGTACATTATGGATGAGTCGAGCGAAGACCGGCTTTGGAAGCGACATTCCTACAGGTTTTGTCCCGCTGCGCCGGGCACCAAGAAATTCTTCCGCTCGGTGATCGACAAGACCCACGCTTTGGGCATAGATATTGTCCAGATGGATCAAACCCTCGGGGTGGGAGAAGCCTGTTATAGCGCCGCGCACGGGCATCAACCCGGGCCCGGACCGTATCAATCGCAAGCCTACCACGACTTGCTCGATGACATGCGCCGGCATGGCCAGTTGCTTAGCCCGGACTTCATGCTGTTGTTCGAGGAACCCCACGAGGAGTTGATTCCCCACCTCGACGGGTTTCTCACGCGCGAGTACCGCGAGCGTTGGTGGTATCACGACGACCCCGGCGCGAGAAGCCTTCCTGTGTTCACCTATCTCTATCACGAGTATGCCATTGTCTACGGCGGCGAGGGGCCGCATCTGGACAAGAAGAAAAACAACGTAATCGTTCGGGAAATGGCGATCAATCTGGTGACCGGTAAGACGCCAGCCGCCTCGGTCTGGATGTTTCAATCGTCTATGGCCGCGGCCCACTCGGATCAGATCAAGATGCTT
>CAZISU010000406.1:0-5883 GCA_964541935.1 uncultured Planctomycetaceae bacterium
AGTGCGATAGCCCGAATGAAAAAGCGGAGAACTTTTGGATTTTGAGAACGTGGTGAATGCAAGTCAGGTATAACGCTGCCAGCAAACTACCCCGGGGGGTGCCGTAGCCATTCTCTGGTTCTTACTGTCCCAGGTCTGCTTTGCAAGAACGAAGTCAGTCTATATAATACGCTAAGTAGACATCGTTTACCGCAGGGGATCGTACGTTGCTAGAAAGTTCGCTACGGAATTTACGCCGATTTGCCCGCTTGCTCAATTCTGCTTTGCCATAGGAAAGAATATGTGGCTGCACGGAAGCCAAATCGGTGCGTCGCGGACGCACGTTGCATGGTTCGCGCTTGCTGCTGCGATGCTCCTGCTAGGGCAAGACGCCGTGGCGGCTCCCGGGCAGATCGATCGGGCACGGGCTCTGCTGTTAGGCGGAAAATACGCCGAATCCGCCGAAATCTTCGCCGCATCTTTGGATGCCACATCTTTGGACGCTAACCTCGAAGAAGCCCAAGCGGCATCAGCCCCCACAGCAACGGCGGCACTGGGGCTTGCCCGCTGCATGGCCGCGCGAGGAAAAAACGCCGCAGCCCGACGGGTTCTCAAAGACTCGCTCGAAAAGCTCAAATATGCCGACCACGAAAAGGCCAGTATCCATGCCGAGTTGGCCATGCTGGCCTTGCGACACGGCGACCACGCGGCGGCCGACGAGCATGCGAAAACGGCACTCGGGCTCGACCCCGACCAACTCTTGGCCCGTCTGTTGCGTGCCGAGCTGTTGCGTCTGGCGGGAAAAATCGACGAAGCACACCGGGCCTACGCCTGGCTGGTGAAGTATCACAACAACGAACAAAACGACACTTTCGGCCATGTCGAGTCGCTACGTTGGATCGGTCTGGCCGCCGCGCGACTGGCCGAGTGGAACCACAACGCCGCCGACTTCAAGTTCCTCGTCAATGATCTGTACCCGGCCGCGATCAAAGTCGACAGCAATTATTGGCCTGCCCATTATGAGCGTGGCCGGCTGTTTCTGCAAAAACACAATCGCGCCGACGCCGCGCGGGCTTTTTCGGCCGCCTTGGCAATCAACCCCCGCGCCGCCGAGGTCCATGCCGCCGAGGCCCGTCTGGCACTCTTGAATCGCGACGTGAAAACGGCCAGTGCCAAGGCCCATATGGCGTTGGAAATCAACCCTCGCTTGCTGGCGGCATGGCACGTCAAGGCCGATCTGTTGTGGGCGAATTTCGATGTGCGAGGCGCTCGTAAACTGCTGGCCGAAAAAATCCTACCGCTCAACACTCGCAACGAACAAACGCTCGGCCGCCTGGCAGCCTGCCACATAATGCTCGCTAAAAAGTCGGATTTGGCGGCCAATTCGGCGGGCATTTCGGCGGGCATTTCGACGGGCGAAAACAAGCCCTTAGCGCAAATCATTAAAGACGTCGAGACACGCAACCCTCGCGCGGCCGACTTCTACTTCCAACTGGGGAGCTGGCTCGACGACCGCCATAAATTCCCGGCGGCGCGGCGATATTACCTCGAAGCACAAAAACTAATACCACGCAAAACGGGCCCCGCCGCCGCGCTGGGGATGCTCGACATGCGGGCCGGGCGCGAAAGCGAGGCCAAACGCCTGCTCACGGCCGCCGCCAAGGCCGACCCCTTCAACGTGCGAACGGCAAACACGCTGGAACTCTTTGAAGTCATCGATTCGCTACACACCGACGCTTGCGACGAATATGTGCTCCGCTACGACGCCCAAAGCGACGAACTCTTGGGCCGCTACGCCAAAGCCTATCTGGCGGAAATCTACCCCAGCCTTTGCAAACAGTTTGGCTATCGCGCGCCGCAGCCGCCGCTGGTCGAAATCTTTAACGCCGCCCGAGGGCAAAACGGCCACCAGTGGTTCGGAGTGCGCATGACCGGCTTGCCCTATGTGGGCACGGTGGCCGCATGTAGCGGTCGCGTGGTGGCCATGACCTCGCCCGGCGACCCCTCGATCGCCAAAAAATTCAATTGGGCCCGCGTGCTCAAACACGAACTGATCCACGTCGTCACCTTGCAGCAAACCGACTTCAACATCCCGCACTGGTTCACCGAAGGACTGGCCGTCCGCGGCGAGGACCATCCGCGACCGCACGACTGGAACGTATTGCTCTGCCGGCGCCACAAACGGGGAAAACTCTACACGCTCGACACCATCAACTTCGGATTCACCCGACCCGGCTCCGGCGCCGATTGGACAATGGCCTACTGCCAAGCCGAACTCTACGTCGACTATATCATCGCCCAGCACGGGCAAGACGCAATCGCCGGCCTGTTGCAAGCCTATGCCGCTAACCGTTCTACCGGCCAGGCCATCGAAGACGTCTTGAGCGTCTCACAGGAGCAATTCGAAGCCGGTTTCCTGAACTACGTCAAAGATATCGCCAAACAGGTTTCCGGCCTGCCGGGCAGCGAGCCCTTGCCGCCGCTGGAGGAACTGCAAAAGCGTCATCGGGCGACTCAAAGCGGAGACAAGCCGCCGAACGTGGATCTGACGGCCCAACTGGCCCTGGCCTACTTGCGACGCGGCATGAAGACCGAGGCCATCGAAATGGCCGCCGAGGTCAACGCCACCGACCCCAAGCACCCCCTGGGAGCTTACGTCCTGGCCCGACTGGCGTTGGGCGTTTCGCGAACCGCAGCCGCCGAGCATCTTCTGCAAAATGCCCTCAACAGCGAACAACCCCACCCGCTGGTCTTGGAACTCTTGGCAAAATTGAAGATCGAGGCCAAGCTGTACGAGCCGGCCGCAAAACTTTATCGCTTGGGCCACCGGCACGAACCGCACAACCCACACTGGCTCCGCCGACTCGCTCGGGTTTACCTGCTCACGAAAAACGAGCCAAAACTGACCGAATCTCTCTCCCTGCTTGCCCAAATTGACGTCGACGATGATACTATCCGCACAAAACTGGCCATGCTCGCCATCGAACAGCAGGACTACGCGACAGCCACCCGTTGGGCCCGGGAGGCCATTTATATCGACGTACTTAACCCCGCGGCCCATAAGGCATTTGCCGAAGCGCTCGCGGGACGTCATAATTACCAAATGGCGATCGACGAGTTCGAAACGGCCATCAAACTCGACCCGGCCGACTTGTCTCTGCGGTTCGAGCTGGTCGACACTTGTCTAAAAACCGAAAATATCACAAAAGCTCGTAAGGTTTTGGACGAACTCCTTAAAGTCGATCCGGACGATCCGGCGGCCATACAGCTTCGAGAGAGTCTAGACGAGGAAACGGTAAGAGAAGAAGAGGAAGAGCAGCAGTGAAATCGCAAGACAGCGACGCTTCAAACACATCTGAACCGAACTCCCCGCAAACGTCCTTCACATTGGGCGATTTTCAGGATTTGATCCGCCAGATGTATCATTCCAAGGACGCCGCACGGGGTATCGACGGCACCTTCATGTGGCTCATCGAGGAGATCGGCGAACTGGCCGGCGCGCTCCGCGACGAAACCCCACAAGAGCAGGCGGCCGAATTCGCCGACGTGCTGGCCTGGCTAGTCACCATCGCCAACGTGGCCGAAATCGACCTAACCAAGGCCGTCTTGGATAAATACGGCAGCGGCTGCCCGGGCTGCGGGAAGTTGGTTTGCACTTGTCCCGATGAGGGGAAGCCGTGAGGGTAGAGAACAGAAGACAGAGGACAACCGTTAGCGGCGGGGCTTGTCCCCGCGTTGTATAGCGCGTTGTATAGTTAGCCCAGCCGCTTGCGGCGGTTTGGGATGCGTTACAATGCTTGTCATTACAAACCGTCGCAAGCGACTGGGCTAACAAGCTCGACATCAACAAACAGCTATAATCCGCCGGGTTGAAACCCGGCCTACAAATATGACACACACATTTACAAAAACGCTCTGCTTGTCCGTTCTGCTTGCTGCAGTTTCATTGACTAACTCAGTCAACGCACAGCAAAACGAGCCCCCAAAAATCGTGGACATCCGCGTGGGTTTCAACAACCGCTATAAGGTCGGCAATTGGGTGCCGGTGAAAATCACCTTCCGTGGCGGCAGCCAAAAACTAACCGGCGCGGTAACGCTAACCGTCCCCGACGGCGACGCTGTTCCCAGCACTGTCACCACTCCCGGCAACCGGCCGCTGCTGGTCATGCCCGGCTTGGAAACCTCGGTCTCGCTCTTCGCCCGCTTCGGCCGCGTCGATTCCACGGCCACGGTGCGATTCCACGTCGACGGAAAAGTTGTCGCCAAACGCGAGTTCGAAAGCCGCTACGACACTGCCGGCGACGGTTATTACCTCGAAGGCATGGGCGCCACGCAGCCGCTCTACCTGGTCCTCGGCTCCGGCGGGATGGGCGTGCAAAAGGCTGTCTCGCTGGTAAACCCACAAACGCCAGATGAAGAAGAGTCCGAAGAAGTCGTCGTCCGCATGGACAACCTCGAACAACTGCCGACCCGCTGGTACGGCTACGAAGGCGTCGACGCGGTCGTGCTTTCCACCAGCCGCCCCGAACTCTACGCCAAGCTGCAGGGCAAAGACGACGCCCGCCTGGCGGCCTTGGACGAGTGGGTCCGCATGGGCGGCCGTCTCGTGCTCTCGGTGGGCGCCAACGCCGAGGACGTCTTACGCCCCGGCATGCCGCTAGCGCGGTTCGCGCCGGGCAAACTCGACGAAATGGTCCCCCTCAAACACAGCCGCGCTTGGGAATCCTACGCCGGCGGCTCCCAGCCATTCCCAAAAAGCTCCATCAAGGGACAAGATAGTATTTCCGTCCCCCGGCTAGTCAATACCAACGGCAAACTCGAGGCCTGGGTCGACGACCTGCCCGTGCTACCCTTGATCGTCCGCAACCCGCACGGGTTCGGCCAAATTGTTTTCGTGGCCGCCGACCTCGACCGCGAGCCGTTCAGCAAGTGGCCCGACCGCGGACGCATGATGGCCAAGATCCTCGGCCTGCCCATTTCCAGCGACGAGAAATCCGACACCGGCACCGCCATGATGCAGCACGGTTTCCAGGACATCGCCGGCCAACTCCGCAGCGGCTTGGACCGTTTCGAGGGCGTGCGTCTGGTACCTTTCGGCGTCGTCATCGCCCTGGTCATCCTCTACATCATTCTCATCGGCCCGGTCGACTACTTCTTCCTCAAGAAAGTCGTGGGCCGCATGCAGTGGACGTGGCTTACGTTCCCGCTGATCGTGTTGATCTTCAGCGTGGGCGCATATTATCTGGCCTATTATCTCAAGGGCGACAAGCTGCGCGTAAACCAGGTCGATCTGGTCGACGTCGACACAAACACGGGCTTCGTGCGCGGCACCAGTTGGGCCAATATTTTCAGCCCCCGTATGGAAGCCTACAACCTCTCCTTCCAGCCCCACACACCCGACGCCCAGACGGCAAAAGACGCCCACAGCCTGACCGCCTGGCTGGGCCTGCCCGGCCAGGGACTGGGCGGAATGGACCAGCACACCGCCGCCGGCAGCGTCTGGAAAAGCAGCTATGGCTTCACGCCCGATCTCGACGCCATGCTGGGCGTACCCATCCAGGTTTGGTCGACCAAAAGCATCATGGGCCGCTGGCACGCCACTTGCAACACTTTTCCCGAGGCCCGCCTGGGGATCGACGACGACATGCTCGACGGCCGCATCACCAACACGCTCGACTTCCCGCTGCACAATTGCATCGTTGCCTACGACCGTTGGGTATACGAATTCGGAACCATCCAGCCGGGCGCGTCCGTGCGTATCAAAGATGCCACGTCCACCAAATCGCTAAAAACCCTGCTGACCGACCGACGTGCCGTTCCCAGCGAAGACGAAAAACAGATCCGCCAACAGGCCACGCCCTACAATGACGACAGCACGAGCATCGACTATATCATACGCCAAAT